>JAIFLB010000147.1 GCA_020049245.1 Betaproteobacteria bacterium
GACCGTGAAACGCCCCAGCGCCAATGATAGTAGGCATCTCGCCCGCGAAAGTAGGTCATCGCCAGACTCCCCCTCCAAAACGCCCCGCTTCGCGGGGCGTTCCCTTTTGTACGCGTGTAAAGTTCTGTGGCTCAAGCGTTCACTGTGTTCACAGTGGCGTCTAAGTTCCCCGATTTCAGTATGATCTTAACCAGATTGCCTGGTTGCACGGCATGAGCATCGCTAAGGACTATGCCCTCTCTGGTTTGAACAATGCAGTAGCCTCTAGAGAGAATGTTTACTGGATT
Organism: Betaproteobacteria bacterium; assembly: GCA_020049245.1. Lineage (GTDB taxonomy): Bacteria > Pseudomonadota > Gammaproteobacteria > Burkholderiales > Thiobacillaceae > PFJX01. The sequence continues at coordinate 288 of JAIFLB010000147.1, forward strand.
GAGTTGCTGTAATGACCTCAATGCACTCTCCAATTTGCCTTTTTGAGTGCCAAGATTTGCCATCATGGTTGAGTCAAGTGCGGTAAGTAAATTGAATAGACCAATGCGTCTGGAACTGCAATCCGGGCGTAGATTTTCAATACGAATTTTCTTGAATGTCATTTCATGCTTTAACTGCTGATATCGGTAATTGATACTTTTCCTTGCCCGTGTCTGCAATTGAATCACCATATTCCTGTTTTGAGTAATTCGGTTACCTGGATGTAATAAGTGTCTCGACACTCCGTCAAGGTGTTGCATGGATTGATACATCACTCTTTTGATCGAACTGTTCATTCTTGAAGTTAGGTTCTCAACCTTGGAGCGTGTTTCAGCTTGGTCTGGCACAGCCTGTTGCGCGGCAGCGGTTGGCGTTGCAGCGCGAATATCTGCGCTGAAATCGGCAATTGAAAAATCGGTTTCATGCCCAACGCCGGTAATTATGGGGACGCTTGATGAACGAATCATTCTGGCTAAAGTTTCATCGTTGTAAGCATTGAGATCTTCCAGGCTTCCACCCCCTCGTATTAATAGAAGAACGTCACACGCATTGTGTTGAATTGCTGCATTTAATGCTTGCGTAATACTCTCTGCGGCTTCTACCCCTTGAACCGTAGTTGGGTAGATCACAATAGGGCTAATGGGCCAATGATTTTGTAGTGTTTTCAAAGCATCCTGCAGTGCAGAAGCTTGCAATGAAGTAATGATGCCAATCCGTTTTGGATACTCAGGTGGCGATCGCTTCAGTTCGTGCCGAAATAGTCCTTCTGCTTCCAGTCTTGCCTTAAGGCGTAAAAAAGCGGCATAGACATCCCCTTGCCCAGCATGCCGCATGATGTCGACAATGATCTGATAGTCGCCACGTGGTTCATATAGCGTGGCTTGCGCACGCACTTCTATCTTGTTCCCCTCAGTCGGCGTCCAATCCATAAATTGGTTTCGATTCCGAAAAAAGGCACATTTGACGCTGCTTTGTTGGTCTTTCAAGGTGAAGTACCAATGACCAGAGCTGGCTAGTGTCAAGTTGGAAATCTCGCCTGCAACCCAGCAGGAAGGGATTGCTCTCTCGATTGCGAAGCGAGCTTGACGATTTAGTTCAGTGACGGTTATTACGGCTGACACAATCTCTCTACATGGCATTTTTGGGTGTGCCAGCCAAGTCTAACTGTTTCGTTAATTTGCTGCGCTCAACAAGGATTTTTCTCTTGTCCAATTAGTGGTATGTTGCTGTCTTTGCGACGGCGGCTTTTGCCGCCGTTATGTTTTTTATCAAGCGGTTGGAAACTGTATGTCTGATTACCTGATGCAAACCTATGCTCGGCAACCCGTTGCATTTGAAAGGGGTGAGGGCGCTTGGCTGTTCGATACGAATGGCGAAATGTATCTTGATGCGTTGGCCGGGGTCGCGGTCAACGGTCTTGGCCATGGCCACCCCACGTTGGCGCGTGCTTTATGTGATCAGGCAGCAAAGCTGATCCATACTTCGAATCTCTATCGCATCCCATTGCAAGAAGAACTGGCGGCGCGTTTATGCCAGCTTTCCGGCTTATCCCGCGCTTTTTTTTGCAATTCTGGTGCGGAAGCAAACGAGGCAGCAATCAAGATTGCGCGTTTGCATGGCCACAATAACGGCGTTGATAGCCCGGCTATCGTTGTGATGGAAAAAAGCTTCCATGGTCGGACCATGGCTACTTTATCCGCGACGGGTAATCGCAAGGTACAAGCTGGTTTTGAACCCCTGGTTTCCGGTTTTGTTCGCGTGCCATTCGGTGATTCGGCTGCTGTTGAGGCGCTGGCTGCGCACCACAAGAATATTGTCGCGGTACTCGTTGAGCCGTATCAGGGTGAAGGTGGAGTGCAGATTCCGCAGGCCAATTATCTGGCTGAATTAAGGCGGATCTGTGATGAGCAATCCTGGTTGCTGATGCTGGATGAGGTCCAGACTGGCATTGCGCGCACCGGTACCTGGTTTGCGTTCCAGCACACGGATGTCATGCCGGATGTGATGACCTTGGCCAAAGGGCTGGGCTCGGGCGTACCGATTGGTGCCTGTCTGGCGCGTGGTGTCGCTGCCGAAACCTTTACACCAGGGAAGCACGGTTCGACTTTTGGCGGCGGTCCCTTGGCCTGCACGGCTGCATTGACGACGTTGTCGGTCATGGAGTCTGAAGGTTTGCTAGATCACGCAGCTAAATTGGGCCAGTTCATTCGTGATGATCTTGCCATGCGTTTGCAGGGGCAGTCGGGTGTCGTTGAGATTCGTGGGCAGGGACTGATGATCGGCATTCAGCTGGATCGGGCTTGCGGCGATCTGGTCAAGATGGCATTGGAAGAGAAATTGCTGATCAACGTCACTAACGACAGTGTGGTTCGTTTGCTGCCGCCTCTGGTGATGACTCAGGCTGATGCTGAATTACTGACCGAGAAACTGGCGCGCTTGATTCGCATCTTCCTGGGCTGAACGACATGCTCGCCTCGATGAAACATTTCCTGCAATTCAAGGACTTGACCCGCGCTGAACTGGAACATCTGTTTCTTCGTACACGAGTCATCAAGGAACGCTTCAAGCGTTATCAGCCCTATCACCCGCTGGCTGATCGCACGCTGGCGATGATCTTTGAAAAGAGTTCGACACGCACACGCTTGTCTTTCGAGGCTGGCATGCATCAGATGGGTGGCTCGGCGATTTACCTGAACACGCGCGATACCCAGCTAGGGCGCGGTGAGCCGGTGGAGGACGCCGCCGAGGTGATTTCTCGCATGGTTGATGTGGTGATGATCCGTACATTTGAACAGGAAATCATCGAACGTTTTGCCGCCCATTCCCGGGTGCCTGTGATCAACGGGCTGACCAATGAATATCACCCCTGTCAGATTCTGGCTGACATCTTCACATACATCGAACAACGTGGACCCATCCAGGGTAAAACGGTTGCCTGGGTCGGCGATTCCAACAACATGTGCAATACCTGGCTGCAAGCGGCTGAAGTTCTCGATTTCAATGTCCATGTGTCGACTCCGCCTGGATATGAAGTCGAACCAGAGCGAGCCGGATTGCTTTCCACCGCGCATTACGAAGAATTTCTTGATCCGATGGATGCTTGTCGTGACGCCCATCTGGTTACCACTGATGTCTGGACCAGCATGGGGTTCGAGTCCGAAAACGCTGAACGGATGACTGCCTTTGCCGATTGGCAGGTTGATTCCGAGATGATGGCGGCGGCGGCCAAGGATGCGTTATTCATGCATTGTTTACCGGCACATCGCGGCGAGGAGGTCGCCGCCGATGTCATTGATGGCACGCATTCCGTAGTTTGGGACGAAGCCGAAAATCGATTGCATGTACAAAAGGCGCTGCTTGAATATCTGTTGCTTGGCCAGGTCGAGGATTGATCCATGAATATTGCCTATATCAAGGAAACTGACTCTTTGTATTTCGAGCTAGTGCCTGAAGATGCAGCACATTCATGGGAAGCCCAGGAGGGTGTGGTCATCAACCTGAGCGCGGATGGCCGTGTGATTGGCATCGAAATCGAACATGCCAGCCAGAAAGCCGATCTTTCTCTGCTGCGGGTCGGCAATTTCCCCGGCGAAGTACATGCCGTGGCGGGTTCGTCGCACTGACAATTTCTTGCGGCGCGCGTGGTGCCGCATCGTAGTGAGTCCCAAGGAAAAATCATGAGTGATAGCAAGCAAACTGCAATTAAAAAAGTGGTATTGGCCTACTCAGGCGGCCTCGACACCTCGGTCATTCTGAAATGGCTGCAAGACACTTATCAGTGTGAAGTAGTGACGTTCACCGCCGATCTCGGTCAGAACGAAGAACTTGAACCGGCGCGCGCAAAAGCGCTGCAATTCGGCATCAAGCCGGAGCAGATTTACATCGATGACCTGCGCGAAGAGTTTGTGCGTGATTTCGTTTTTCCGATGTTCCGGGCGAATACCGTCTATGAAGGCGAATACCTGCTCGGTACTTCGATTGCACGGCCGCTGATTGCCAAGCGTTTGATCGAAATCGTCAATGCCACCGGTGCTGATGCGATCTGCCACGGGGCCACCGGCAAAGGCAACGACCAGGTCCGCTTCGAGCTTGGCGCATATGCGCTGAAGCCGGATATCAAGGTGATCGCCCCTTGGCGCGAGTGGGATTTGTTGTCGCGCGAGAAATTGATCAACTATGCCGAGACGCATGGCATTCCGATCGACATGAAGCACAAGCAGGGTGGTAGCCCGTATTCGATGGATGCCAATCTGTTGCACATCAGCTACGAGGGCCGCCACTTGGAAGACCCCAATGCTGAAGCCGAAGAGGACATGTGGCGTTGGAGTGTTTCACCGGAAAATGCGCCGGATCAAGCCGAATACATCACGCTCGATTATGTGAAGGGTGATGTGGTGGCGATCAACGGCCAGGCGATGAAAGCGCATGAAGTGCTGGCTGAACTCAACCGCTTGGGCGGCAAGCACGGCATCGGCCGTCTCGACCTGGTCGAAAACCGTTATGTCGGCATGAAGTCGCGCGGCTGCTATGAAACGCCCGGTGGTACGATTCTTCTGAAAGGCCACCGCGCTATCGAATCGATTACGCTGGACCGCGAAGTTGCCCATCTGAAGGACGACCTGATGCCGCGCTACGCGAGCCTGATTTACAACGGCTACTGGTGGGCGCCAGAACGCAAGGCCTTGCAAGTGCTGATCGACCACACGCAGGAAAACGTCAACGGCTTTGTCCGGTTGAAGCTTTACAAGGGCAATGTCATCGTCGTTGGCCGCGATTCAAAGAGCGACTCGCTGTTCGATTCCACCATTGCTACTTTCGAGGACGATGCCGGCGCCTACGACCAGAAAGATGCCGGCGGTTTCATTAAGTTGAATGCGCTGCGCATGCGTATCGCGGCAAAATTGAATGCAAGGAGGCAATGAACATGGCGCAGTTCGATCAGGTTTCAGTCATCAAGAAAGCCAACGTTTACTTCGAAGGCAAGTGTGTTTCACATACGGTGCAGTTTGCCGATGGTACAAAGAAGTCGGTCGGTGTGATTCTGCCGGCACGGCTGACTTTCAACACCGGCGTGCCGGAAATCATGGAAACCGTCGATGGCCGCTGCCGCGTGCTGTTAAAGGGTGAAACCGAATGGAAGGAATACGGCGCTGGTCAATCGTTCAACGTGCCGGGAAATTCCAGTTTCGAGATCGAAGTCGCTCCCGGCGAGTCGTATCACTACGTTTGCCATTTCGGCTGAACCATAACCCGAAATAAAACGGCCCGCATGCAAGTGCGGGCCGTTTTGTTGCAGGGCGTTTGCTTTCTACCCGGACAAACCCCGGGTAGAGCCACTTACAACGCGCGTGAGATCATCCGCACTGAGTCGTCCTCGGGATGCGCTTCCACCTTGAAACCAAGCCCAGTGCACAGCTTCAGCATTCGGGTGTTGGTTTTCAGGACTTCGCCTTCAATTGAACGCAAGCCTTTGCCGCGTGCCAGGTCCATCAGCACGTCCATCAGTTTATGACCAATGCCTTGGTGCTGCCAATGATCGTCCACCACCAACGCGAACTCGCATGAAGTGCCATCCGGGTTCACTGCGTAGCGGGCGACGCCAAGTTCCACCTGTTTGCCATCCTCCTCAGTGACCACCAGCAGTGCCATTTCTCGGTCGTAATCGATCTGGGTCAGGCGGACCAGCATGCTGTGCGAGAGCTCCTGCACCGCATCCATGTAGCGGAAATACTTGGTTTCAGAGGAGAGTCCACGGACGAATTCTTGCGTCATGTCTGCGTCTTCCGGACGAATCGGGCGGATCGTCACATCGGCGCCATTCGGCAACTGCCATTGCGTGACCAGATGCGCCGGATAAGGGTGAATCGCCATGTGGCTATAGCGATCAGCTGAAGGCGCTCTTGGTCGAATGATGATACGAGCGTCTGCCGCCAGCGCACCGTGTTCGTCGACCAGCAGCGGATTGATGTCGAGTTCTTCCAGCCAGGGCAGGGCGCAGACCATTTCCGAAACGCGCAACAAAATGTTTTCCAGCGCATTCAGATCCACCGCCGGCCGATTGCGGAACTTGCCGAGCAACTTGTAGACGCGGGTGCGCTTGACCAGATCGTCGGCCAGGTAATGATTCAGCGGGGGCAACGCAACGGCACGATCCTGAACGGCTTCAACGTCAACGCCACCAGCGCCGAACATGATCACCGGACCCAGCACTGGGTCGGTTGCGACGCCGATCAGCACTTCGCGCGCATTCGGCCGTGTCACCATCGGTTCAATCACCACGCCATCCAGCTTGGCATCGGGTTGATGCTTGTGAACTTCCGCCATCATGCCCATGAACGCGCCGCGCACGGCCTGGCCGCTGGACAAGCCGAGACGCACGCCGCCGACATCGGATTTATGGCTAATTTGCTGCGAATTGATCTTCATCACCACCGGGAAGCCCATCTGCTGTGCCATCAGCATCGCCTCCGTCGCGTCACGCGCAATCAGGGTTTGAGCCACTGGAATATTGAATGAAGCCAACAACGACTTCGATTCGACTTCGGTCAGTGTATGGCGACCTTGCGCCAGCGCGCTTTCGATAATCAGGCGGGCGCCTTCGACGTCCGGTTCGGCTTGCTGGGTCAGCGAAGCCGGGGTCTGCATCAATTGACGCTGGTTTTCATAGAACGCGGAAAGGAAGGAAAACACCTCAACCGCCGGCTCCGGCGTGCTGAAGTAGGGAATACCCGCCTCTTTGAATAACTTGCGGCCTTCGGCAACCTGACTTTCACCCATCCAACAGCTGAGAACGGGTTTGTTCGATTGCTTCGCGACCTCAATCACGGCCTGAGCCGCTTCGGCGGGTTTCGTCATCGCTTGCGGTGTCAACATGGTCAGCACGCCATCGACGCCGGGGTCGGCCAGGCAGGCTTCAATGGCAGCGTGATAACGCGCTGCGCCGGCATCGCCGATGACGTCGATTGGGTTGCCATGCGACCAAGTGGGTGGCAGGGCTTGATTTAGCTTCTCCAGCGTCGGTTGCGACAGTTCGGCGAGCCGAACACCCACGTCGATCGCCAGATCGGTCGCCATCACGCCTGGACCGCCACCATTGGTTACGATGGCGAGACGGTTGCCGGTCGGTTTGATATGGGTCGAGAGCGCACGCGCGCAAGCAAACAATTGCATGATGGTCTTCACCCGAACCACACCGGCGCGACGCACCAGCGCATCGAACACGGCGTCGGAGCCGGCAAGCGCACCGGTATGCGACTGGGCTGCTTTGGATCCGGCTTCATGCCGACCCACCTTGATCATCACGATCGGCTTCAGGCGCGAAACGTTGCGTAGCGCGCTCATGAAGCGGCGCGCGTCGCGGATGCCTTCGATGTAAAGCAGGATGCCTTTGGTCTGTGGGTCGTATGCCAGATAGTCGAGAATCTCGCCGAAGTCGATGTCGGCTGAAGCGCCGGTGGAAATAACACTGGAGAAACCGATTCCATTCGACTCCGCCCAGTCCAGCATCGCGGTGCACAGCGCGCCAGATTGGGAAACCAGGGCAAGATCGCCGGGCAGGGCAGTGCCGAGCGCGAAAGTGGCATTCAGTCCGATGGCCGGGCGCTGGATGCCCAGGCAGTTGGGGCCGATGAAGCGGATGCCGTGCTTCTTTGCCATGTTCGATATGGCAATTTCCAACTCGATGCCTTTCGGTCCAATTTCACGGAAGCCGGCCGACAACACAACCACATAGCGCACTCCGCGCTTGCCGCAATCATCCATGATCTGCGCCACGGTGGTTGCTGGTGTGGCAATGATCGCCAGGTCAGGCGTTTCCGGCAGATCGCTGGCATAGCCGTAACATTTTTCACCGAGCAGAACTTCGTATTTGGGGTTGACTGGGTAAACCTGGCCGGTGAAACCGGATTTACGCAGATTGGCGTAAATCACGCCGGCAACGGAATCTTCGCGTGCGCTGGCACCGAAAACGGCAACGGAACGGGGACTTAGCAGGGGATGCAGGTAATGGCTGGACATAATTATCGCTTTCTGAAAAAACGTAAGGTGAAACGTTGAACTTGAATCTCACGGACATCCTAAGCCACTTCGGATTACAGTTCCATGCAGCAGGCCGTATAGTTAATATTGTATTTTGCATCGCATCAAATTTCTCATGCACACTGCCTATATCTCCCACCCGGAGTGCCTGAAACACGAAATGGGCCATTGGCATCCGGAAAGTCCGGCTCGCTTGCGCGCCATCGAAGATCGACTGCATGCCGCGCATCTTTTCGATTATCTGGTGCACCACGATGCCCCGCTGGTTCATCGCAACCAACTGGTACGCGTTCATGACGCCACCTATATCGACGATGTCGAAGCCGCATCACCGTATGAAGGCACCTATGAACTAGACCATGATACGGTTATGAATCCGCACACGCTGGATGCTGCTTACCACGCTGCTGGTGGCGCCGTGATGGCTGTGGATCGGGTTATGCATGGCGAAGTCAACAATGCTTTCGTCGCGTGTCGACCGCCTGGTCACCATGCCACCCGCAACAAGGCAGGTGGGTTCTGCCTGTTCAATAATGTTGCGATTGCTGCCGCGCATGCCATTGCTATGTATGGCTTGAATAAAGTCGCCATCGTTGATTTCGACGTACATCACGGCAACGGCACGGAAGACATCTTCAAGGACGACGAGCGCGTTATGCTCTGTTCTACCTTCCAGCACCCGTTCTACCCTTTCTCGGGCGCTGATACTTCCAATCCGCATATTGTCAATGTGCCGCTGCCTGCCGGCACTACCGGCAAGAAATACCGGGAAGTGTTCGAGGTTGAGGTGATGCCGAAATTGGAAGCCTTCCAGCCGGAAATGATCTTCTTCTCTGCTGGTTTCGATGCCCACCGCGAGGATGACATGGGCCAGTTCGGCCTGATGGAATCGGATTACATCTGGGTGACCGAACAGGTCATGGCGGTCGCAGCACGGCATGCAAAAGGGCGCATCGTTTCCTTGCTTGAAGGCGGCTACGACCTAAGCTCACTCGGCCGTAGCGTCGCGGCGCACATCAAGGTGCTAGCTGATTTGTAGTACGGTTGAATGAGCTTCCCCTGAATTTCCATCACCGCAAGACCCGATATCTGGGATTGGACAAGAACAGCAAGCTGCGCATCACGCTGTTTGGTTTGGTTAATTTGGTGCTGGCTCATCTGTGGTTATTGGCACCTGATGCCCAAGATGCGTCCGCTGGGCAATGAAGAACCGGAAATGAACCCAGAAAAACATCGTTCACGATTCCACGAGGGCAATTGGCAGCATCTGCCGCGCAAATTCGTGTTAGTAGTGCGTTTTGAAACCCTGGATGCGTTGAAGTTTGTATTTTTTTGAGCGCGGCCCTAAGTAACTAAAGTCACTGAGTTACTTGAATACAGCCATTAGTCTGTTGCCGTTCCCATAGGGAGCTGAATCCTGATCCACTTATTTGGAGAATTAGCATGAATTCAAACGTCGGCGGTATTGATCGTATTTTGCGTATTGTTGTCGGTGTAGCTTTGCTGGGTGCAGCTATTGCAGGCATCGGCTTACCATGGACATGGATAGGTGTGGTTCCCCTTGCCACCGGTCTGTTCAAGTTTTGCCCGTTCTATCCGCTGTTGGGTCTGAGCACCTGCCCGGTGAAAAAGAGCTAACCAGCGCAAAAATAGTACGTGGCATCATCAAGTAATCAAGCCGCTTTATCGCAGTAGAGATATTTATTGCATGAATGAAGCCATAAATTGGGACAAAAAAAGCCACCCGAAGGTGGCTTTTTTTGTGAAAAAACTGTTTAGATATACAAACAAATATCCGTTTCACCAGCAAACTCAAAGAAAGTGGCCGCACCACCGTATTCAATGCCATCAATGAAGTCACTATGTTCGAAACCGAATAACTCAACAGTCATCTGGCAGGCGATGAATTTGACTTCGGCCTCCTGACACAGTTCGCGCAACTCAGGAATACTGGCTACACCGTTATTTTTGATGGTCTGCTTCATCAACACAGTTGCAACCGATTCATAACCCGGGACTAGGGATTGAATCGCATTCGGCATGTTCCAATTGATGCTGCGGAACCACTTCGGACCAAACGGCATTTTCATCGGCATACCTGGATTACCCAGGGGGCTTACCTTGAGACCAGAAAGATCTTTACGAAGCATCTGCAGGCCATAGAAGGTAAAGAAAATTTGGGTTTCATACCCCAGGGCGGCGGCGGTAGACGCCAAGATGAACGGGGGATAAGCCCAGTCCAGAGTGCCTTTGGTGGCAATGATCGCCATTTTCTTTTGATCGTCCATCAGATCACCTCTTCAAATCTTGTGATTAATGACAAAGTCGAAACTGGGCTCAAAAACTTACTTCTTCTTGATGAAGAAAGTGTATTCGCTACCCGCTTCAGCAGAAGCCAGGAGTTCGTTACCGGTTTGCTTCGCAAATGCAGCGAAGTCCTTCACGGAGCCCGGATCAGTCGAAACAATTTTCAAGACTTGCCCACTTGTACAATCATTCAAAGCTTTCTTGCAGCGGAGGATGGGTAGCGGACAGTTGAGACCGCGGGCGTCGAGTTCTTTATCAAAATCCATGATTGCTCCTTTACAAAATCAGCAAATACTAAAAAAAGACGGCGTAATTTACCCGTGTTACATAGGGATTGCAACGACGCATGCCTCGGAAAAAACCTGATTGACTCAACCAAGCATGGTCAGTGGCTTACCTGAGCGCGCCCAAGCCATGATCCCGCCAGAAAGATTGTGCATGTTATCGAAACCTTTAGCTGCCATGAAAGCACATGCTTGCGCTGAACGGGCGCCAGAGTTGCAGTAGATCACAACAGGCTTGTTTTGCGGGATATCAGCCGCACGCAACGGGAGCAAATGCAAAGGGATATGGATAGCACCATCAATCACCCCGCGCGAAACCTCACCTTCCGTCCGTACATCAATCAAATGGATCTGGCCTATCCCAGCTTCGAGTGTTTCGACATCAAGTTCTTTGATGTTGTACATACCAAACATTGTAAGCACTCCGATATAGTATATTAGATGTTGCTAATATAAATGATTTTTCCTTTTTTTTCAAGTACATCTGTACTTTCAGCGTGCATGAACGGTAGGTAAATTATGTCATGCACACATTGAAAAACGTATGGCGCTGCTGCGGCGGCCCGGGGGTAAGCTAGGCTAGCTTTTAGTCAGACGTCAGAAATTCCAGGGCCCTTAGCAAGCAAGCTGGGCAAGTCTGCCAGGAAATGTATAATCCGCCGCCGCATTGTCGCTGCAGTAGCTCAGTTGGTAGAGCAACTGATTCGTAATCAGTAGGTCGGGGGTTCGATTCCTCTCTGCAGCACCATCAAATACCCAACAGTCGAAGACCTCCTCCGTGACCCATCCGCAGATGCTTTCCCACCTCCAAGCCGATATGGCGGAGGTTGACAGGGTTATTCGTGAGCGTCTGCATTCTGATGTTTCCCTGGTAAGACAAGTCGCTGAGTACATCATTCATAGTGGTGGCAAACGACTTCGCCCGGCACTTGTGGTCATGGCTGCCAAGGTCTTGGGCTATCAAGGCGCGTTACACCACGAAATGGCAGCTGTCGTTGAATTCATTCATACAGCGACACTGCTGCATGACGATGTAGTTGACGCTTCGGACTTACGCCGCGGTCGCGACACAGCCAACGCTCTTTTCGGAAATGCAACCAGCGTTCTGGTAGGCGATTTTCTTTACTCGCGCGCATTTCAAATGATGGTTTCAGCCAACAATATGCGCGTCATGGAAGTGCTTTCGGACGCAACCAACATCATTGCTGAAGGCGAGGTTTTGCAGTTAATGAACTGCAACGACCCGGATATTGACGAAGCCGCCTATTTGCGAGTCATTCGCTATAAAACAGCCAAGCTTTTTGAAGCGGCAGGCCGCCTCGGTGCCATTGTTAATGATTCACCAAGAGACATTGAAGATGCTCTGGGTCGTTACGGGATGCACTTGGGGACAGCATTTCAGATCATCGATGACGTCCTCGACTATTCTGGCGATACTGAACTGATTGGAAAAAATGTGGGCGATGATCTGGCTGAAGGAAAACCCACCTTGCCGCTGTTGTTCGCGATGAAACATGGCACACCGGATGAAGCAGGCATCATTCGGAAAGCGATTGAGGAAGGCGACTCCAGTAATTTCCAGAAAATTCTTGAAATTGTGCAAAAAACGGGCGCTCTGGATCATGCCCACCAACAGGCAAAGGCAGAATCAGCATTGGCTCAAGCGGCAATATCCGCATTCCCGAGTAGCCAACACAAAGACGCTTTGCTAGAATTATCGACCTTTGCAGTCACTCGCGGATACTGATCCAGCAGTACGTAGACTTTTTAAGCCTAAGTCTTCACTGCACTCAGTCAGAATCGTCAGATTTTGCTTTGATCCGCGTACACACACCTAATCGGGGTGTAGCTTAGCCTGGTAGAGCGCCACGTTCGGGACGTGGAGGCCGGAGGTTCGAATCCTCTCACCCCGACCAATTATTTAAAGCACTTAGGCCGCATCCTGGCCTGACTCACACACGCAACGTGACCAGATCGTGACCTCCGTCCAGCCGCATGCACGATGGCTTTGAGGCGCTCCGGCGCCAATTCTGCATAACGTTCGGTCATCTGAATGCTTGAATCCCCGAATTTCTTGAATCGCGACACTCAAACGTAAAATAAAGTGGCGCCCACGGCGGGAATCGAACCCACGACCTACCGCTTAGGAGGCGGTTGCTCTATCCACTGAGCTACGAGGGCAAATTTTCATGCCAATTTCAAGCCGATCAGGCTAAAAAATGGCTAAATCAAGAGCAAAAAAGCAATACAAGACCTTGAAATATATGGATTTTCTTGGTCGTTTCGAGGCCTCTAAGCCCCTTCGGCGTGGACCCTACTATCCACTGAGCTACAGGGGCATGGCTGATAATCGGCACAACACGACCAATGCTGATTGCGCTTGAAATCGGTGCAGATTTTAACCCACACAAGCAGCTTGATTTGTCGAAATTCCCGCGCTTTCGATGCGCCACAAGCTTGTCAGGGCATGAATATTGAGCTTGTCCCCCCCTCTTCAGAAGCCAATAATCAAAGCATTCCCCGCAACCCAACAGAAAGAGCTGTCATGAGCTATCTCACACAACAAAACCGAGCTGATATTCGTGCCGCATTGGAAGCCCAACGTGGCAAATTGATCAAGGCGATGCAAGCCGCTTTGGAAGAAAGTGGCCAGACGCAATTCTCCGAAGTACTTGGTCGCGCCTCGGGAGATAGTGCCGATGAAGCTCTGGCGGTGACGCTGGGTGATCTTTCAGCGGCGCGACTGGATCATGAAGTACGCGCGCTACAAGCGCTGGAAAACGCGCGATTGCGGCTTGACGATGAAGAATTTGGTCTGTGCGTCGATTGTGAGGCCGAGATTCCCGTTGCGCGCCTGATCGCCAACCCGGTATCGACACGTTGCATCGCCTGTCAAAGCCATTTCGAGCACACCCACGCTGGTCAGCAACACGGCTCTATCTGAAGCCGTTGCAGATTGCTTGCGGGCGGATCAACCGCCCGTTTTTCTTTTTTGGGCGCAAGCCCGCCAGTTGATAAGTCTGCATGCCTTACCTCACCCTAGATAACGTTTCCCTCGCTTTTGGCCATTGGCCGCTTCTCGACGGCGCTTCCCTGGTCATCGACAAATCCGAACGCATTGGCCTGATCGGCCGCAATGGCGCCGGCAAATCCAGCCTGCTGAAAGTGGTTGCCGGCGAGATTCACGCCGATGATGGCGTGGTCTGGCGCAAGCCTGATTTGCGCCTGGCATTTGTCGCGCAGGAGCCCAGTTTCACCGCTGGCCATACGGTTTTCGAAGCCGTTGCGGCTGGCGCGGGGCCGGCGCATGGGTTGTTGAGCGCTTACCATGCCGCCGCGCACGAAGCCGCCAACGGAGAAAGCCACGCGATGGCCGAGTTGGCTCGCTTGTCGCACGAACTCGAAGTGCATGATGTCTGGCGTCTGAATAGCCGGGTGGAGGAAGTCATCGCCCGCTTCGACCTGCCTGCCGATGCGTTGGTTGAGACGCTTTCCGGCGGCAACAAGAAGCGGGTCGCGCTGGCGCGGGCACTCGCTTCCGAGCCGGAATTGCTGTTGCTCGACGAGCCGACCAACCACCTTGATTTCAACGCCATCGAATGGCTGGAAAACCAGCTGGCCGAGTTTGTCGGCGCGTTGCTGTTCATCACCCACGACCGCGCGTTTCTTGACCGCGTCGCCAATCGCATCATCGAACTGGATCGCGGCCAATTGCGCCCGTATCAGGGCAATTTCTCGGCATATCAGATCAGGAAAGCGGAACAACTGGAAGTGGAGGCGGCGCAAAACCGTAAGTTCGACAAGTTCTGGAAGCAGGAAGAAGTCTGGATCCGGAAAGGCGTTGAGGCGCGCCGGACGCGCAACGAAGGCCGCGTTTTGCGTTTGGAGTCGCTGCGTCGCGAACGTGCGGCACGCCGCGAACGACTCGGCCAGGTTGGTTTTGCGCTCGATGCCGGCGCGCGCTCCGGGCAGTTGATCGCCGAGTTCGATCACGTCAGTCACGGCTATGGCAACAAGGTGCTGATCCAAGACTTCAGTACTCGCATCCTGCGTGGTGACAAGCTCGGCTTGATCGGCCCGAATGGCGCCGGCAAGACCACATTGATCAAGCTGATCCTGGGCGAAATCGAACCGACTGCTGGTCGCATCAAACGCGGCACGCGTCAGGAAGTGGCTTATTTCGACCAGTTTCGCAACCAGCTCGACGATGAAAAAACGCTGATCGAAACCATCGCCCCGGGTTCCGATTACGTCGAAATCGGCGGCCAGCGGAAGCACATCATTGGCTATCTCGAAGAGTTTCTGTTCCCCGCCGACCGCGCCCGCGCCAAGGTGTCATCGCTGTCCGGCGGCGAACGCAACCGGCTGTTGCTGGCGCGTCTGTTTGCGCGGCCGGCGAATATCCTGGTGCTGGACGAGCCGACCAACGATCTGGACATTGACACGCTGGAATTGCTCGAACAACTGCTGCAGGACTACGCTGGCACGGTGATTCTGGTGTCGCACGACCGCGCTTTTCTCGACAACGTGGCGACCCAATCCATTGCCTTTGCCGGGAGTATAGGTAACCCCGGTCAATTACTTGAATTGCCCGGCGGCTATTCGGATTGGCTAGGCTGGCGCGAGCGGGTGGCGGCGGAAGCGTCTGCCACGGCGCTTACCACAGAAAAATCTGTGTCTAAACCCGCAACTAAAACCACACCAGCAACGACAAATCCCACTAAAGCACGCAAATCAGGGCTGTCATACAAGGAACAGAAAGAACTGGAAGCGCTGCCGCAACAGATTGCCGAACTTGAAAGTGAACAAGCCGAGGTTGCACGCCAACTCACCGACCCGGCGGTTTATGCCGACCATACTCAAGCGGCCAAGCTGAACACCCGTAGCGCCGAAATTGAAGACAACTTGCTGACCCTGTTGGCGCGCTGGGAGGAGCTGGAAGCGAAAAACGGGGCGTGATCGATGCCGCAGTGATTGGTAAGTCTCACTGCGTCAATTTCAATGCGTCAATACACAGCTATCCTGTTCCCCGACAACAGCCAGATTTTCCAGCTCTTTCAACACAAGACGGCTGGAGGATTCCATCTTGTCAGCTTCGCTCAAAGCCAGATCCAGGTTGCCATCGTAAAACGCCTGTACGGCGGCGCGACCATGTGAATGAACGTCCACATGCGGCGGTTCGATCGTCTGATACGGCTTCAGTTTCGAGAAGCAAGCATGCCCATCGCCTTCGTAATACCATTTCCCAAGGCGGCATTCGTGGTGACTGGCAAAGTTTTCCGGTCGCTTCTCCGACAAACCCATCAACACCTTGTAAATCTCCATCTTGAAAATGAGATGGTCGATCTTGGCTACTTCAACAAATGAACGCAGCGCCCGGAAGCGGATAGTGGCCCGATTGCCTTCCGCAATCGAGAGCAATTCATTCATGGCCGTGTCGGCGCGCATCGCGTCCTGACTGAACGCCATGGCTTGCTCTGGTGAAATCTCGATTGCGTTTTTGGCCTGCGAAGCTTCATTCTGAATCGCTTTCACCAGGTTGTAGATTTCGGCTGTCGAACCCGCTGTGCGCTCGGCCAGTTTTCTGACTTCATCCGCCACGACAGCAAAGCCGCGGCCCTGCTCGCCCGCACGGGCGGCCTCGATGGCAGCGTTCAGGGCAAGCAGATTGGTCTGATCAGCGATGTCCTTGATCAGTCCAACGATGCCGCCAATCTGGGACGCGCGCAAATTGAGGTCATCCACGGTTTTGGATATCTCTTGCGAACGACTCGACATGACCTGCACATTTTCGTTGACCCGATGCACCGAGGTAGCGTTCAGCGTGGCGGCATCCGCCGTCTGGTCAATGATTTCGGCTTCCTTCTTCATTGCCGCCGCCAAACTGCCCATTGATGTCTGGCAATCAGCCATCGATTGACTGAAGCTGAGGAAACGCTGGAACAAGCCCTTGTCGTAGTGATCCCGCAGCGCATATTCACTTGTGCCGTTGGCTACTTCCACCGCAGTTCGCTGCTGGTTCTCCTGTGCTAGCGCAAGTTCCTGTTCTTTTGTCACCAGCGTGGCGCGCAAGGAAGCGATTTCAGCTTCGAGCCGTTTTGAGTTGCCGAACATTGCGTAGCCTCATGGATGCGACAGAAGTGAGATCGCAGATTACGCAACAACCCAAGCCACCGCTAGTTCATTTCAACCAATGGATTGACTCAACAACACAATCAATATCTGCCGAGCAGGACTTCCAGCACGAATTTAACCCCGACATAAGCCAGCATCAGGCTCATGAAACCGGATAGCGTCCAGTAAATTGCGGTGCGACCACGCCATCCGTAAACCTGACGGCCAAGCAACAGGCCACCAAAAATAAACCAGGAAGCGATGCCGAAAACGGTTTTGTGGTTCAACGTGACCGGCTTGCCAAAGATTTCTTCGGAAAAGAAAACACCTGAGATCAAGGTCAAGGTGAGCAACAGGAAACCGACCTGAATCATGCGAAACAGCAGTTTTTCCATGGTCAGCAGCGGAGGCAAGCCGGAAACCAGGGTCGGCGGTACGGCACGATGCAAATGTTTTTCCGCCAACGCGATCAATCCCGCGTGCAGCGCCGCAATGGTGAACAGGCTGTAGGCGGCAAATGCCATTGCCAGATGCAGCTTGAATACTGGCAGCGCACTGTGCGCGGCAGTATGCGGCATCGGCGCTATCGCCTCGACCAGCACCGCCAGACCGGCGAAGGCCAGCACAAATCCGTGCACGCCAGCCAAGTGGTAGCGCCAAGAGGCGGCGGCATAAATCAGCACATTCAGCGCAGCGACTGCTGAAATCGAAGTCGCAAATCCGAGGCGAATCCCCTCGCCACCAAAAACACCTTCATTCAGAAGATACAGGTGTAGAAACAGAGGAATGATTGGCAGCAGCCGGGGTAACCAGTCGGTTCGGCAGCAACCCGGGCGTCCCGGCCAGAACCAGGTGGCCAAAGCAAAATACGCAAGGGCGCAAACGATGAAGAGCAGAGTTTCCAGCATGGTCGGACGCGGCTGATTTGTTAGACTGATGCAGTTTATCCCATCGCTCCCGGCCTATCTCATCATGTTCGACAATCTGACCGACCGACTTTCCCGTGTTGTCAAAAACCTGCGCGGCCAAGGCCGCCTGACCGAGGCCAATATCCAGGACGCGCTGCGCGAGGTCCGCGTTGCCCTGCTGGAAGCCGACGTCGCGCTGCCGGTGGTGCGCGATTTCATCGCCAAAGTAAAGGAACGCGCCCTTGGCCAGGAAGTGATGACCAGCCTGACGCCGGGCCAGGTACTGATCGGCATCGTCCACAAGGAACTCACCGCGCTGATGGGCGAGCAGGCGGCGCCGCTGTCTTTTGCCTGCCAACCGCCGGCCGTATTCCTGATGGCGGGGTTGCAGGGCGCCGGTAAAACCACCTCCACCGGCAAGCTGGTCAGGGTGATCCGAGAGGCCGGCAAGAAGCGCATTCTGGTGGTCAGTTGCGACGTCTATCGCCCGGCCGCAATCGAACAGTTGAAGATGGTGGCGGCGCAAGCTGAAGCCGATTTCTTCCCGTCATCACCAGATCAGAAACCGGCCGACATCGCCATCGCCGCGCTGGACTATGCGCGCAAGCATCTGTTCGATGTGCTGATCGTCGATACCGCCGGCCGTCTCCACGTCGATGCGGCGATGATGGATGAGATCAAGGATCTGCACGCGTTATTGAAGCCGATCGAAACCTTGTTCGTGGTCGATGCCATGCAGGGCCAGGACGCGGTGAATACCGCCAAGGCGTTCAACGAGGCGCTGCCGCTGACCGGCGTTATCCTGACCAAGCTCGACGGCGATGCGCGCGGTGGCGCGGCCTTGTCGGTTCGCCAGGTCACCGGCAAACCGATCAAGCTGGTTGGCGTCGGCGAAAAGCTGAATGGCATTGAAGTCTTCCACCCGGAACGCATGGCCAGCCGTGTGCTCGGTATGGGCGACGTGCTATCGCTGCTGGAAGAAGCGCAACGTTCGGTCGACAAGGACGAAGCGCTGAAGACGGTTCAGAAACTGAAGAGCGGCAAGGGCTTCGACCTGGAAGACTTCAAGTCGCAGATGCAGCAGATGAAGAAACTTGGCGGCCTGTCGTCGCTGGTCGACAAACTGCCCGGTGCCGGCAAGATCGGCGCCGGCGAGTTGGCGCAGGGCGAAAACCAGATGCGTCGCATCGAAGGCATCATCAACGCGATGACGCCGCTTGAACGCCGCAAGCCGGAACTTCTCAAGGCCAGCCGCAAACGTCGCATCGCCGCTGGTTCAGGCGTTCAGGTGCAGGACGTCAACCGCCTGTTGGCGCAGTTCGAACAAGCCCAGAAGATGATGAAGTCGATGGGCAAGGGCGGCCTCGCCAAGATGATGCGTGGCATGAAGGGCATGATGCCGGGGATGTAATCCCCACTGCATGGGTGCGGCAGATTCCTGCTGTTTCAAGGTTCAAGGATGATGCCCGGCGGCTAAAGTCATCCCAATACGGGACGGTGCCAAACCGCCGCAGCAGGTGCTTGATGAATATCCGGGTCTTCTTCGGCGTCAGGCGCCGATTTGGGTAAACCGCGTTGATGGGATGGGTGGGCAGTGTATAGGTAGGCAGCAGCCGGACCCGTCCGCCATCGCGAAGATCCTTCCACACATCCCACAGCGGGCGCAGCGCCAGTCCGAGATCGGCATGGATCGCCTCGCGCAGGGCATTGTGCCCGGACCACCCTCATCAGTCAGGCTGAGCTCACGCCCGGCCGCACTGAGTCTTCCCCTTCACTGCCTGGGTAAACACCTTCAGATCAGAGATGTTCTCTATCAGCATATTCTCAATAAATAAGAAACATTTTGTTAACATGGCAGTGTATTATCAATCTTAAAAAGATAATAGAAGATGGTGCT
>JAIFLB010000166.1 GCA_020049245.1 Betaproteobacteria bacterium
GCGACAAGAAAGCCGACGCCCCAGCCGATTGCCGCTTGCAACATGCGCACCGGGTCGGAAAGCGGGGCGATCCAGAGCGGCGTGATGATCTGGCCGGTGCTGCCCATTTCAGCGCTCAGTGTCGCGATCGCCATCGCCAGCGCGACATGGCTGAGCGAAAACGCGGCGACGCGCATGAACGACAGCGTGTTGACGAAATCGTTGAACACCGTTTCCAGGCTATCCATCAAGCTGAGGAAAAAACGGCCCGGCCAAGGCTCTGTCTGTTGCGCGCAGTGATGAATCAGAATCAGCACGAAACCGACGCTGGCGACGCCGATCGCCCAGTCGGCGCCGGCCTTGTCGCTCAAGGTCAGGTAGAACGCGGCGACACCGCCAAGATAGAGCAGCAGACCGGCGACGCCGCCGGCATCGAACAGCGCGGCGCGCCAGTCACGCCCGGCAATACGGTTGTAAAGCATGATCAGCTGCGTTGCGACAAGAAAGCCGACGCCCCAGCCGATTGCCGCTTGCAACATGCGCACCGGGTCGGAAAGCGGGGCGATCCAGAGCGGCGTGATGATCTAGCCAAAACCGCACGCCGATGCGCCCGCCGCCAGCAGCAATGGCCGGAAACGTTTGGCATCGCCGCGCAGCGCGAGCGCAGCCAGCGCAATCATCAGGCCATGCCCGACATCGCCGAACATCATGCCGAACATGGCGGTGAACGAGAACATGAAGAACAGGGTCGGATCGAAGTCGCCATAGCACGGTATGCCATAGCCGCGCACTAGCTCAGCGAACGGGCCGAGCCAGATCGGATAGCGTCTGGCGGACGGCACCGATTCGCGTTCGCCCGGCTCCGGCGCTCGCGTCTCCAGCCGATATTCCCGGCTCAGCGCGGCGGCGAGCTGGGCTTGCAGCCGCTTCAGGTTGCGTTGCGGAATCCAGCCGCGAATCAGCAGCTTGCCATCGGGCTCGGCCACGGTTTCCGCCACCAGCTGTGCATAAGGTTCGGCCAGTTCGACCGACTTCACGACATGCGCGAGTCGTTCTTCGATGCCTTCGAAGGTGTGCCGATGCGATTGTTCAAGGCTGTCGACGCTATGCGTGATGCGCTGGCATAAATTCTTCAGTTCGGATTCGATCTCCTGCGGTCGTCCGGAAAACTCGGCTGGCAGATGAATTTCGTGCCAATGATGTTTGTCGAGCAGCGCGCGCGACAACAAACAGCGCAATTGCGGACAGACGACAACCAGGAAAGCGCGGCCACTTTGCTTGCCGAACAATTCGACAATGCCGCCGACTTGTTCCAGGTCGGTGGTCAGCGCTTCGAGTGCTGATTCAGGCACGCTGCCGACCAGGGTTTCAATGAAGCGCTTCGGCTTGGCCAACTGAGTCAGATCGAAATCGAGCGTTTTGAAGGGTTTCAACTCATCCAGCAGGGTCGCTTCGTGGCGTTGCTCGCGTTCAAACTGTTCCCGCTTGGCGCGGCAGGTATCGGTGACGTGCAGCAACTCCTCCAGCCAGGCGTTGATTTCCTGCAACTCGCTCAGCGTCGGCGGCTCAGTCGGCTCGGCCGCCGCAGCCGGCAACGCCTGATAGTGCGCCGCCAGCCGGGTCAGTCTGCCGCGCGCGAGCTCGGTCGCGTCGTGGTATCGCTGGCCGCCGCTGTTGCTCGGGTTGTAACTGCCAAGCAAGCTGTGCTCGGGCGTGAAAACGCCATATTTCGCCAGCAGATAGGCGCCTCGCGGGGCTTCCGCCTCTACCGTTTCGAGAGCGACATGCAGCATTTTCTGAGTCATGCTTATGCCTCGTTTACTTGAGTGTTACTTGCGCGCATCGATTCAGTTTGCGACGAGTTTCTGTGTAAGGACATTCTTTTCTCATAAAAGTCAGGCTTCTTCGTTACCGTTTCCTTTTATTCAGCATATGCAAATTTTCAATCGTTTCTCGCTTGAAGCTGCGCGGCGCTTGCCGCAATTGCCTCCAGAGCATCCCTGCTCACGCCTGCATGGGCATTCTTTTCAGATCGAGGTGCATGTCAGCGGGCCGCTGGATGCCAGCCTGGGCTGGGTGATTGATTTCGCCGATATTCAGCTCGCCTGGCAGCCGGTGCATGCCGCGCTCGATCATCGTTGCCTGAATGACGTTGCCGGCCTGGAGAATCCAACCAGCGAGCATCTCGCGCAGTGGATCTGGCAACGGCTGCAACCTGCATTGCCCGGGTTGAGCAAGATCGTGGTGATGGAAACGCCAAATTCCGGCTGCATCTATTGCGGCGAAGCCTGATCCACCTGGCGCCTATCGGCATGACCCGGCCAACCATCGCGCGTCGGGTTTGCCGCGCGCGCTATCATTCCACCCATGCTTGAAACCACCTTCCTTGCCGCCTTTCTGACCGGTCTTCTGGGCGGCACACATTGTGTCGGCATGTGCGGCGGCATTGTGGCCGCGATGTCATTCCAGGGTGGGGTTGGCGTAGACGAGGCCACCGGCAAGGGCGGCCGGCAGCCATTCCGCTTTCATATCGGCTACAGCGTCGGCCGCATCGCCAGTTATTCCGTCCTCGGCGCGTTGGCAGGCTTGCTGGGTTCGGCTGCCTTTCTGTCCGATAGCCTTTATCCGCTGCAACGCGGCTTGTTCGTCCTGGCGCAGGTCATCCTGATTCTGCTCGGCCTCTATCTGGCTGGCCTGAATCAATCGATTCGCGTGCTGGAACTGGCGGGTAGCGCGGTCTGGAAAAGGGTGCAGCCGTTGCTGGCGAAGGTGATGCCGGTTCGCAATCTGGGCCAGGCCGTGGCGGCGGGTGCGTTATGGGGCTGGCTGCCGTGCGGCCTGGTTTACAGCGTGCTGGTGATGGCTTTATCGGCTGGTAGCGCCATGCATGGCGCGGCCTTGTTGCTGGCGTTTGGCCTTGGCACGCTACCCAATTTGTTGTTGATGGGCTGGGCTGCAGAAAGCTTGCGCAACTTCGCGCGTACAACCTGGGTCAAGCGCGGCGCCGGTTTGCTGGTGGCGGCAATGGGCGTCTGGGGCTTGTTCCAGTTGGTGCGTTGACGACTGTGGAGGAAAGTCAGTTCGAGGCAGTTTGCGGCGCGCTGAAGGCGCGGGAAAACTCCAGCTTCATTGGCTTGCCAAGCACGTTGGCGTTGACCAGAAAGCGGATATTGTCGGGCGCGTTGACGCGATATTCGCCCAGGTAATAGACCCCATCCGGCTGGCGTATTTCGCGTATCGGGATGCTGAAGATTTTATTGTCCTGGGTAAAACCACCGGCATACACCTGGCCGGGCACCGATTCCGCCTTGCCGTTGCGGCCTTTCCTGATCAGGGTCACGGTGAGCAGGCCGCGACTGGCTTCGGAGGTGACGTTGTAGCTTCGCGCCGCCTCAGGCGTCAGTTCGGTGGTGGGTACCGCGAAGCCATGCAATTCAAGTTCTCCCAGACGGGTCATTTCGCTTGCCGTGGCAAGACTTGAACAGACGAGAAACAATGCAATCGAGGGCAGGAAATATGAGTTGTGCATGGTCTTCTCCTTGAATTGAAGCGTATGGACATCACTATAGTCGTTTATGACAGCGCAACTTGGGCGGGAAGCGTTTCACCCGGAGTTGCACAAAGAATTGCACCAGGTAGTTCACCAAGAAGTTCACCAAGAAGTGGGCAGATAGCGGGTGATAGACTCCTTACCCAAATTTTCAACACTTATAAACTGTAATAACGAAAAAATCATGTCGCATACGATGTCTCAGATGACGCCGCAGGAAATCGTTCACGAACTCGATAAACATATTGTTGGACAAAACGCCGCCAAGCGCGCCTGCGCCATCGCGTTGCGCAATCGCTGGCGACGCATGCGGGTGGAAGGCGTCATGCGCCAGGAAATCACACCGAAGAACATTTTGATGATTGGCCCGACCGGCGTCGGCAAGACCGAGATTGCGCGGCGCCTGGCGCGTTTGTCCGGCGCGCCATTCATCAAGGTTGAAGCCACCAAGTTCACTGAAGTCGGTTATGTCGGCAAGGATGTCGACAGCATCATCCGCGACCTCGCGGAAATTGCCGTCAAGCAGGCGCGCGAGGAAGCCACCCGCAAGGTGCGCATGCGCGCCGAAGACGCTGCGGAAGACCGCATCCTCGACATTCTGCTGCCCGGCGTGCGCGATACCTGGCAAGCCGAAGCCGGCGACACCAAGCCAGAAGAATCCGCCACGCGGCAGAAATTCCGCAAGATGCTGCGCGAGGGCCAGCTCGACGACAAGGAAATCGAACTTGATCTGGCGATGACCAATGCGTCGATGGAAATCTTCGCGCCGCCCGGCATGGAGGAGCTCACCACGCAATTGCAGGGCATGTTCCAGAACCTGGGCCAGAAGCGGACGCAGAAGCGCAAGTTGAAGATTGCCGAAGCGATGAAACAACTCACCGAAGAAGAAGCCGGTCGCTTCGTCAACGAGGAAGAAATCAAGCTGGAAGCGGTTCGCAACGTCGAGTCGAACGGTATCGTGTTTCTTGATGAAATCGACAAGATCGCCGGCCGCGAGGGAACCGGACCGGACGTCTCGCGCCAGGGCGTACAGCGTGACCTGTTGCCGCTGGTTGAAGGCGCGACGGTTTCGACCAAGTTCGGCATGATCAAGACCGACCACATCCTGTTCATCGCCAGCGGCGCGTTTCATCTGTCGAAACCTTCCGACCTGATTCCTGAATTGCAGGGTCGTTTCCCGATTCGGGTTGAATTGCAGAGCCTGTCGGTAGAGGACTTCGAACGCATCCTGACCGGCACCGATGCCTGTCTGACCCGGCAATACCAGGCCTTGATGGACACCGAAGAGGTCAAGCTCGAATTCAGCGATGATGCCATCCGCCGTCTCGCCGAGCTCGCCTGGCAGGTCAACGAGCGTACCGAGAACATTGGCGCACGTAGGCTCTACACCGTGATGGAGCGCCTGCTCGACGAACTCTCCTTCGATGCCGACAAACGATCCGGCGAAACGCTGTCGGTCGATGCGGCTTATGTCGATGCGCGTTTGAAGGAATTAGCCGCGAGCGAAGATCTGGCTCGATATGTGTTGTAACAAACGTAGGGCGGAAAAGCGAAGCGCCTTCCGCCGGAAGGTGGAACGCTCATACGGCGGAAGGCGCCTTGCGGCTTTTCCGCCCTACGCTCTGCCGATATCATTCGCCAAGTCCATAGCAGTCCGAATCCATTGAACCAATACAACGAAGCTTCGATCCGCGTCCTCAAAGGCCTGGAGCCGGTGCGTGCGCGGCCGGGCATGTACACCCGCACCGACACACCGACGCACGTCATTCAGGAAGTGATCGACAACGCGGCCGACGAGGCGCTGGCCGGCTACGCCAAGACGCTGTCGGTGCGGATTCATCTCGATGGCTCGGTGTCGGTCGAAGATGATGGGCGCGGCATTCCGGTCGGGCCACATCCAACCGAAAAGGAACCGACTGTCGTCGTCGTGTTCACCCGCCTGCATGCCGGCGGCAAGTTCGACAAAACCACCGGTGACGGTGCCTACGCTTTCTCCGGCGGCCTGCATGGCGTCGGCGTCTCGGTGACCAATGCGTTGTCCACCCGGCTGGCGGTGACGGTGAAGCGCGACGGCGAGATTTCCTCTCTCGAATTCGCCAATGGCGGCGAGCTGAGCATGCCGCTGACGGTGACTGGCAAGTGCCTGAAAAAAGACACCGGAACCTTGGTGCGCGCCTGGCCGGATGCGAAATTCTTTGATTCGCCGCGCATCTCGTTGAATGAAATGGAACGTCTGCTGCGCGCCAAGGCGGTGCTGCTGCCGGGCGTGACGGTGAAACTGGTCATCGAGCGCGAAGGTCAGCCAGACCAGGAAAAAATCTGGACCTACCCGAACGGTTTGCCGCAATACCTGGCCGAATTGCTCGGAGATGTGGAAACGTTGATTCCGGCCTTCGGCGGCGAACGTTATTCCGATGGCGATGCCAATGCGGGCGGCTTCGCCAAAGGGGAAGGCGCAGCCTGGGTGTTCACCTGGTCGGAGGGCAGCGGGTTTGGCACACTCGCGGCGGAAAGCTTCGTCAACCTGATCCACACCGCGCAGGGCGGCACGCATGAAGCCGGTCTGAAAGCCGGCGTGTTCGATGCGGTGAAGAGCTTTGCCGAACATCACGGCCTGCTGCCGCGCGGCGTGCAGTTGCGCCAGGAAGACGTCTGCGGCCGCATGAGTTTCGTGCTGTCGGCACGCATCCTCGACCCGCAATTCCAGGGCCAGGTGAAGGAAAAGCTGAACTCGCGCGAGGCGGTGAAACTGGTCTCGGCGATGGTGCGCGACCCGTTCGAAGTCTGGCTCAACGGCAATGTCGAACACGGCAAGGCGCTTGCCGAGCTGGCCAGCAAGGCCGCCGCCGCGCGCCTGAAATCGGCGCAGAAAGTCGAGAAGAAAAAACAGTCATCGGTGGTCGTGTTGCCCGGCAAGTTGTCCGATGCGTCAGGCTCGAATCCGGAAGAGCTGGAAATCTTCCTGGTCGAGGGCGATTCCGCCGGCGGTTCCGCCAAGCAGGCGCGCGATCGCGAAACCCAGGCCATTCTGCC
>JAIFLB010000164.1 GCA_020049245.1 Betaproteobacteria bacterium
TCAATTCTCAGGCACGTGAACGACGCAGACGCCAGCCGAGCAGGCCCAGCCCGGCCAGCATCATGGCGTAGGTTTCGGGTTCGGGGACGGGAACGGCGCTAGAGACATGATGGCCGTCGTCGGCCAGGCCGTTGCCCGCTGTAAAACCATAGTAGAGCGGGGTGCTGTCCAGCGAATTACCGTCCACGGTGGTGCTGACGCTGAACGACAGACTACCGATGAACTGGTTGATGGTGCCTGTGAGCGTGCCCGTGAAATCGTTTGCGCCTGAAGGGGTATAGCTCAGTTCGGTTCCCCACTGGAAATAGCTCGGATCGCGGATATCCGAGAGGCCAGTTTCGGTATAACCCAGTGGCACGACCGAGCCGTTTTCCAGAATCTGGATACTGGGAGAAACCGGCTCGTCGCCAAAGTGGAACGTATCGATGGCAAAGGCCAAGCTGGCGGACAGGCCACTGTTGGCATAGCCAAGGTCTGAGCCGCCGCTGGGCACCAGCGGGAAGCCGCCGTTGACGGTGTTCGGGTCGTCCGAGGTAAGCACAAAGGTCATGCCATCGCCCGCCGCTGCCGTGCCCGGGGACATGAAGAAATCGAAGCTGATCGTGAACGCCTGATTGAAATCCAGCATGACCGTGGTTGGTGCGAAGGCTGCACCGGCCTGATCGCCGGTTCCGGGAGAGGTCAGGCTCAGGATGCTGTAGGTGAAGCCGTTGCCCGGCGTTGAGTTGGTCGCGCTGGCGCTGCCGTAAAGATTCCATGTCGTGAAGTCAATGAGATCACCCGCGCCGACTCCGTTGAAGATGGGGCCTTGCGCTGAGCCCGTTGCTGGAACAAAACTGACTGCCAGTGCCGCCGATAAAACCAAAGTCTTGATATGCATGTTGCTTACTCCTTGAGTCCATCATTTCGGCGATCTATGCGATGTGTTGCCGCCACCATAAGCATTAAGCAATTCTCAGGCCGTCAAATGAGGCTGATTCTGATGTTGAAATTTATTCGATATTTATCAATATGTTAGTGAATGGTCTCGCATGTTGCGTTGTGTTCAAATGCATACGGTTGCTTCGCCTTGATGACCGGAAATAAAGTCATTTCGTGATGCATTTGCACTATCCCAACCCGGGGTTTGGTTTTCTCGCCCGTTTTACCCAAGCTGCATAGGATTTGTCTCAACCCATGCCCATCCTGTCCGCACCCAGCCCGCTTGATCCCACAGCCCTCAATAATGTGATTCTGGATATTCACCGAGTGGGGTACGAGGTCGCGTTCAGCGCGTTTCAAAGGGCGGTGCTGGAGCTGCTGGGCGAGATCATCCCTTTCGATTCGGCCTGGTGGGGCAATGCTGCGAGCGAGCCGTTGGAAATCCACCGGCTGTATTTGCACAACTGCGACGACTCGATCCTGCAAGCCTATGTGCCCTATATGGAGCAGGATTTCTTTCGCGCGGCGCTGATGGCGAATCCCGGCACCACCATCAACATGGCCGACCTGACGACGCGGGCACGTTTTGTTCGCAGCGAGCTGTATCAAAAGGTGGGCAAGCGTTACCAGATCGAATGGTCATTGGGCACGTTGCTGCTGGAGCCGGTGTCTTCGCTTCAGGAGTTTTTGACCCTGTGGCGGCATGACGGCAAAAGACCCTTCAGCGAAACCGAGCGCCTGGCCAAGCAGTTGTTGATGCCACATATCGCCCATGCGCATCGCATGGCGCGCCTGCGAGAAGTGGTGGATGACCCGCGTGAGCGGCGAGATTGCTGGGCCGTGGCGGACGAACGAGGATTTCTGCGCGAGGCGCATCCCGGTTTCGTGCGCTGCCTGCGCGAGCATTGGCCGGACTGGCATGGCAGCCGCCTGCCTGAAGCCATGCACGCGGCGGTGCGCGATGGACTGCCGATGCAGGTGGGCCGGATGAAACTCAGCGTAACGCGCAAAGGTGCATTCCGATTGTTGCAAGTGCATGCGGCACACGCGCTGGATGATTTGTCGCCACGCGAGCGTGAGATCGTGGAACGCTATGCACGCGGCGAAACCTATGCCGCCATCGCCAAGGCGTTGCTGATTTCGCCCTCGACGGTGCGTAACCACATCGCGCATTGCTACCGCAAACTGTCGGTCAACAACAAAGCTGAATTAGCGAGGCGAGTGTTGCAGGGCACGCGGTAATTCCGGCAGTGTTGGTTGCAACTATCCGTTCAGTTGACCCTGGTGGGAATGCCATCTGCGGCCACTCCAAAAGCCGTGATTGCTCTGCTTTGACAGGCTCAGCAGAAATGCAGTCGAGGTTCGGCCAGACCAGATCAAAGGTGTGGCTGGCTTATCGGGCTGAAGCTGTTCCTGACTCCCGCATCCAAATCGGAACGTCCTGCGTATAGGTAATGACGCCCGGGATTACCGGTCATCACCAACCCTTTTCCAGGAGACCATCATGCGCAGGAACCCCTTGTCTTTATCTTTGCTGGCCGTCTTCGGCCTGGCTCTGGCCATGGCCGAATTGCCGGCCCAGGCTGCCAGCCACAGCGACGCTCCCCTCATCAAGCAGGATCCCCAGGCCAACCTGACCGACGTGTATGCCTTTATCGGCACCAAATACAACGATCCCGGCCAGAAGGTACTGAACGTCATCGTTCACGCACGGCCTTTTTCCGAACCGGGCGACGGCGTCATGTACGACCGTTTCGCCGACGATGCGCTGTACAGCATCCATATCGCGCATCCGGTCACCGGCGCCAGCCTGCGCCGTTACGATTTTCGCTTCAGCAGTGTCAATCCGCTCGCCGGGCCAGGCTTGAAGAATCCCAATACCATCCTTTCCTACGGACTGGGCACGGGCGCCGGCGCCATCGAGGCAGTGGGTGACGCGCAGCAGAATTACAGCCAGACCTACAGCGTCACCAAGGTGGTGGGCAACACCAGCACGCTGATCGGCAGCGGCCTGCTGACTCCGCCGCCGAACGTCGGTGCGCGCACCACGCCGTTCTACAACGATGCCGATGGCAAGGCGGTGTCCGGCGCCGCCTCGCTGGCCGATCTGGATGTCTACACACGCACCACCCTGCATGACCTGGGTTCGGGCGAAGTCGCTTTCGCCGGTCCCCGTGAGGATGGCTTTTTCGCGGACACCCCGGGCATCTTCGATCTGCTGGATGGCCGCATCCTGGGCGCCAGCCTGGGCCAGGACGGCGGTGGCGTGGACGGTTTCAAGGGCTACAACGTGCTGGCCTATGCGATCCAGATTCCGGTTTCGGACCTGCCATCGTTCCCGTACACGGCGCCCTTCGCCGATCTGGCCAACCCGCTACCCGCTCTCGGCGGCGCCAACGGCGTCGGCGTCTATGCCTCGGTCAGCCGTCAGTCGGTGCGCGTGCTGCGTGCCACTGGCGGGCCAGTGAGTTCCGGACCCTGGGTGCAGGTCAACCGGATGGGCAATCCGCTGTTCAACGAGGTGCTGGTCGCGCTGAAGGACAAGGACAACTACAACCGCACGGCGCCCACCGTGGACACGGCCAAGTTCGCCAGTTACGCCACCAATCCCGAACTGCCCTTCCTGATCAACTTTGTGGTGTTCGGTGACGCCACCGGCCAGGCGCCCCTGGCCACCACCGGGCGTGCCGATCTGGCGGCGGTCTACCTGCCCGATGTGCTGCGGGTGGACACCTCCACGCCAGCGGTGCGCCTGGCCGGTCAGACCGGATTCAGCCGCTTCGGCTTCGCCGGTGGTGATACGGTCAGCGACAGCGCCGGCAAGGTGAAGTCCAGTGGCTGGCCGAACGGCCGCCGCCTGGGCGACGACGTGGTGGACATCGCACTGACCGCCGTGGCCAGCGGCCCGAGCTACAGCTCGGTGCTGGTGGTGGGCGACAACGTGCCCGCCAACGACCAGCTTTATCACCAGGTCTTCCCGTATTCCGGCACGCCCCATGCCGGCCCGACCAACCGCAAGGATCGGTAATGTGAACTGACTCCGTGGCGGGCGGGGCGTGCAGCCCCGGCCCGCCGCTGCCAGTCCAACTGAATCACGCCCCCAGCCAGGAGGAAACACCATGTTACGCATCACCGCCTTATTTCTGCTCACACTGGGCAGCGCCAGTGTCCTTGCTTCGCCCATCACCTTCGACACCAGCCTTTACACCACGTCCGTCTTTGCCGATGTGGGCGGCACGGCCGATGGCCCTTACACCGACAACACGAATACCACGCCGCTGCCTCTGATCACCTCGGCCAGCGTTAACCAGGCCGATGGCCTTGCCAACGCCAACGCAATCGCCGACTTTGGCCTGCTGGCGGCCAGCAGCGAGGTGCTGAGCGCCGGCGCCAGCAGCAGCGCCTCGGCCATCAGCACCTTTCTGGGCCATTTCACCACCCTGGGCACGGGTTTGAGCCTGGAACTGGACTATCAGGATTTCATCGACGCCCCGGGCGCAGCCAGCGCCGCCTCGCAACTGTTCGTCCTGCTGCAGGTGGATGGTGTGGACCTGTTCAGCGACAGCTTCATGACGTCCGAACTCATCCAGCTCAGTTTTCCTACCCTGGCGGGGCTGGGCGGTGTGCTCGACCTGACCCTGGTGAGCAGCGGTCTGGATGACACCGGCGACGGCGCCTTCAATCTGGCCAGCGCGTCCTTCGCCCTGAACAGCGTGCCCGAGCCAGCCAGCCTGGCCCTGTTGCTGGGCGGACTGGGTCTGCTGGGAATGTCACGCTCGGCCCGTTATAGCCGGGCAGCTGGCAGCGCCAACGCCAAAGTCTGAGCCAACGGCCATGGTCAAGCTGCATCACACCTGGCGCGCCACCCGGGAACGGGGCGCGGTTTGCCTGCTGGCTAGCCTACTAGCCGGCCTGCTGGCGGCGCTATCGCCCGCCGCCCTGGCCGAGTCTGCGCCTGATGCCGAGGCGCGTGCCCTGCTTCTGGCGCAGCGCCTCAACGCCGACGCTGCCGGATTCCGGCGCGCCCTGGCGCTGGCGGAGCGGGCGATGGTGGAAACGCCTGACCGGGCCAGTACCTGGACCACCCTGGCCTGGACGCGCATGCAGGAGCACCGCTTCGCCGATGCTCTGGCGGCTGCGGAAAGGGCACAAGCCCTGGCCGGCGACGATCCGGTGAATCTGGCTTTGATGTGCGACGCCCTGGTGGAACTTGGCCGCTACCCGGATGCCGTGGCCACCACTCAGCGCCTGATTGACCTGCGGCCAGGTCCGCCGGCCTGGATCCGGGGCGCGCGCCTGCGCTTTCTGCACAACGATCTGCCCGGCGCCATCGCCCTGATGACCCAGGCCGCCCAGGGCGGTGGACGTGGTGAGGCGGCCGCCTGGACCTGGCTGGAACTTAGTCAGTTGCACCTGCACGCCGGCGACGCGACCGCCGCCGAGGCGGCCCTGGCGGCGGCGCGCCGAGCCCAACCCGACCTGCCCGCGCTGTTGCCCGCCGAGGCTCGGCTGAGCCTGGCCTGGGGTGACCGGGAGGCGGCCCTGAGCCTCTATCGCCAGGCCCTGGCCGCCCAGCCCAACGCCGAGGATGCCCTGGCCGCCTGGCGCCTGGCCAGACAACTGGGCCGTGACGGCGTCGCCAAGCACCAGGCTGCCTTGCTGGACGGCATCGCCCGCCTGGATGGCGCCGTCCTGTCCCGGCGTGCCCTGGCGGACTACTTTGCCGACAGCGGCCGCAGCCAACAGGCGCTGGTCCTGGCCCGGCAGGAATTCGCTGCTCGGCCGGATCTCTACAGCCACGCCAGCCTGGCCCGCGCTTTGGCGTCTACCGGCGAGGAAACCGGGTTGTTCGAGGCGCGCCATCACGCCCGCCTGGCCCTGGCGCTGAACACTCCGGATCCCGCCCTGCGCGCCAAGCTGGACGCGATCCTCGCCCAACAACCCAAGCCCTGAGAAGCATCCTGTGAACACCACCAATATGGGCCTTGGCTACCTGGCGGCGGCCCTGATCATACTTCTGGTCAACGTCGCCCAGGCGCATCCGCTGGGCAACAACACGGTGAACCGCGCGGCCGACATCCAGGTGAATCAGGACGCCATCGCCCTCCGCTATCTGCTCGACCTGGCCGAGATTCCCACCCTGCTGGCCGGGCAGCAGGCCGATGCCGATGGGGATGGAGCGACCACGGCCGCGAATGGCATGCCGCTGGCCCTGAACCTGACCGACAGCCATTGGCAACGGGTACCCGGGGCCGCTGGCCTGGACACGCTGCGGCTGGAATTCCGATTTTCGGCCGTCCTTCCGAATGCGGCTGTCCTCCCCGATGTGGCGGCTACGACGGTCGAGTACCGGGACAGCCGTCGTACCAACGAAGCAGGCTGGAAGGAAGTGGTGGCCCGAGCTGGTGCCGGCGCGCGCCTGACCCGATCGGACGCGCCCACCACCAGCCCAAGCCAGTGGCTCACCGTGTATCCGGAGGAGGGCGAGTTGAGGAATATGGGGGCATTGAGCGGGATGGCCCCGAATCAGGTG
>JAIFLB010000203.1 GCA_020049245.1 Betaproteobacteria bacterium
TGCCGGTCGGCACCGTGTTCACGCGCACGCTGCAAGCCACCGATCCGGATGCGGACGACGTGCTGGCGTTCACGCTGGTGTCGGGTCAACAGGGGATGACACTGACATCAGGTGTTTTGAACTGGCCGACCGCTGGCAAGGCGCCTGGCGACTATGCAGTGACGGTCAGGGTTACCGACGTAGCCGGCCTTTTCGACGAGAAGACATTCACGGTTACGCTTTCACCAGCGGCACCGGGTCCAGTGGCGAAAGATGACAGTTACACCATCAAAGTCAATAGCGTGCTGTCGTTGCCAGCCGCAGGCGTGCTTGCCAATGATGTCTACGAAGGGGTAGGCACACTCACCGCCGCACGGCTCACCAACCCCGGCGTCGGTACGCTTACCGCTCTCAACAGCGACGGCGGCTTCAGCTATCAGGCACCTGCAACGGTGCCGGGCGATCCGTTGACGGTGGCCAAGCTATGGAGCGCGGGCGCGAGTTTAGGTCGCTTCCATGAATTGGTGGCCGACCTCAATGCGGATGGTTACCCGGACATCATCAGTTTCGGCTTTAGTTACGCGTACATCCAGGCCCGGTCGGGCCTCACTGGCGGCCAACTCTGGAGCGCCGACGTGACCGGCGCTACGGATTGTGCACCGAGTGGTGCCGGCAGTATGGACAGCCGGGTGCTGGCAGACATTGACGACAGTGGGCACCCCTCGCTGGCGCAGACTACGGATTGTTCTCGCTACAACATAGGCCAAAATCCCCAGGCCGACAGCATCATCGCCTTCGATCATCTGGGCAAGCTGAAATGGGTGTCGCCGCCGCTCTCCAAACCGCATCCGGACAATTCCCAGGGTGCAGCGACGGTGCCAGCGGGAGGATTACCGCCCGGCGGGGTTGCCTACGGACGCGGGCTCAGCGCGGCCCGGCTGACTGCAGATGGGCCGCCAGTGTTGCTGCTGCGCGCGGACATACCCGTAAACGATGGTTACACCGTTTACTACGATACCGCCAATCAGTTCCACTACGCCGGCTGCCGTGCAGTGACTGGCCTTCCCGCAGATGAAAACAAAGCCTGTCGGGCGACCTTGATCATCAGCGGTACGGATGGCAGCGTCTTGCAGACACTGGTGGTGCGCAATCCGGCGGCCAACTCCAGCCGTCCCGGTGGTCCCAGCGCGATATGGGAAATGCCACCCATCGCGATGGACATTGACGGTGATGGGCGCGTCGATCTGGTCTCAGGCACCGAGGTTTGGATGCAGAACGCGAGCGGTGGGTTTGACTTGGCCTGGCAACTGCCGCGGGCGGTCAACGACACGGCTGTGGCCGATCTGGATGGCGACGGAAAGGCCGAGATCATTCATCTGCGCAGCAGCGGCGAACCCACCAAAGACGATCGCGGAATTTTCATCTATGGTTTTGACGGCCAGCTCAAGCGGCGCATCCCCTTGGACACCTACTGGTTCACCCCGTTGACGATTGCTGACGTGGACGGCGATGGCCGCTCTGATATCGTTCTCGGGGGCGATGGAACGGTCTATGCGTTCCGCGATGATGGGCGGCCAATCTGGGCCTATGTGGTTCCAGTGGACGTTCCCGACAATGCGGTATTTGCACCCCACTACACACAGCCGGCCCAGGGTAACCGGTTGACCAGTGCAGCGCCGCAGGTGTATGACCTTGACGGCGACGGCGTGGCGGAAGTCGTGGTGGCCGGAAACAGCCGAATCATGGTGCTCAACGGACGTACCGGGCTGCGCAAGCTCGACCCGTACTGGACCTACAACTGGAGCTATAACGACATCTCGGCCCTGATGCTGATCGACATGAACAACGACGGCCATATCGATATCGTACTGCGGGTTTGTGGGTGCCGACTTTGCGACGGAATGCGCCAATCTGGAGGGCCCCACGACATTGAGAGGCGGTGGCAGCAACAACTGGCTGCCAGGGCCCAAGGCCTTTCCTCACGTTCAATACCGCTCGACGGCAATCGACGGCAACGCCCGGGTCTTGCACGATACCAAGGTGTCGCGCATTTTCCGCACGCCGGAGCAGCAGGGCACGGTGCGCGATCCGCGCCTGGCGCAGGCCACCAGCTTCACCTATGCGGCCAGCGATGGCGCTGCCACGTCCGCGCCGGCCACGGTCATCATCGACATCGTGCCCGACAACCGGCCGCCGGTGTTTACCTCGACGCCACCCAAGAGCTTGTTGCAGGCATTCGCGCCCAACCCACCAGGCGGGCTGGTGACCCACTATTACGACCTGGCCGCAGTTGACCCCGATCCGGGCGACACCATCACCTTTTCGATCAAGTCGGCCCCGATCCATGTAACGCTGATCAGCCCGGCACGGATACGTTTCGAGCCCACCTGCGGGTCATATGGCTATCCATGCGACTGGGGCTGGACCACGGTCATCGTCACCGCAACCGACTCCCGCGGTGGCAGTACCGACCAGATTTTCATCGTCAATCTCACGACGGCAGCCGTTACGGTGCCCAATGTGGTGGGGATGTTGTTCGATGCGGCAAGCACCGTGCTTATCGCGCAGAACTTGCAGGGGGTGAAATGGGTTGAATCATTTTCTGCCCAACCCGTTGGCACCGTGCTGGCCCAGGAGGCGATAGCAGGCGCGGTGGTCGGACGTCTTGATGACATCCGATTGACGGTATCAAAAGGCCCAGAACCCTTCACGACCCCTTTCCTGGTCGGCCAGCAACTGGCGCCAACCAACGCGCTGCTGACCAACGCCGGCTTGACTGTCAACGTGGTGAGCGTGTCGTCGACAACGATCCCGGTCGGCCAAATCATGACCCAAACGCCCGTAGCTGGTACCGAATTGCTACCCGGTGCCGCGCAGTCAGTGGACCTGACGGTCTCTGCCGGTGGCCCGCTGCCAGCACCGATTGCCTCCATCGTCCTGGAACCCGGACCAGGCCCCTTGCTGCGCCTGGCGGGCGATGAACTGCCATACAAGGCAGTGGCCATCCTCACCGACGGCACCAGCTCCGATGTGACTTTGAGCGCGGTCTGGGAGTCGTCGCAAACGAGCGCGGCGACCGTGAACACCGTGGGGATTGCCAAGGCGATCGCCAACGGTACGACCACGATCAGTGCCAGCCGCGACGGCAAGACCGGACAAGGCACCTTGAACGTTGCGTCAGGCGTGCTGGGCGACAACACACCGCCGACTGCCGCTATCACGTCACCGGTTGACGGTGGCGCGGTCACCAGCCCAACGGCGATTGTTGGCACCGCCAGCGATACCAACTTTCTGCGCTATGAGCTGGCCTATGCACTTGCCGGGGATGAGAACTACACGCTGATTGCTGAGGGCACGACGGCTGTGGCCAATGACACGCTGGGTACGTTTGACCCAACGGTCTTGCTCAACGGCCAGTATTCCTTGCGGCTCACTGTTTACGACCGCTCGGAAAACGTGAGCACCATCGAACAAACGATGGTGGTCGAAGGCAATCGCAAAATCGGACTCTTTGCGTTGAGCTACACCGACCTTGCGCTGCCCTCGGCAGGGGTACCAGTTAGCGTGACCCGCACCTACGACAGCCGCGACAAGTCGCTGGGCGACTTTGGCATTGGCTGGCGGCTCGGCGTCCAGACCTTGAAGCTTCAGACCAACCGCGTGCTCGGTACTGGCTGGCTGCGAACCGTTTCTGGACCGACGGTTTCTCTCTCGCCGACATCGGAACACCGTATCAGCCTGACACTTTCCGATGGCACAGTCGAGCAGTTCGACCTCCAGTTGACACCCATGTCAAGAATCGGTGCCCTGGATGCCACCCGCGTTACCAGTCTGGTACCTCGTGCCGGAACGCTGGGCACGCTCGAATACCTTGGCGACCCGGACCTGCTGGTAATTGATGCCGGGGCGACTACGGTGCTGGTTGACTACTTCACGTTGGACACCTTTGACCCGAAGCTGTTCCGCTACACCTCGCTGGACGGACAAAAGATTGAGATTCACCGTCTGGAGGGTGTCAAGAAAGTCATCGACCGAAACGGCAATACGGTGACATTCGGCTCTGAGGGCATTGTGCACAGCAGCGGGCGAAGCATTCGGTTCGTCCGTGATGCCAAGGGACGCATTGCACAAATCATAGATCCGAACGGCAATGCCAATAGTTATGCGTATGACACCAACGGCAACCTCAGCAGCCATATTGCTGCCACCGGCGCAGCGTCGTCCTACAAGTATGACCGGCACCATAACTTGATCGAAGTGGTTGATCCGAGCGGACTCGGCGGCGTACGCAGTGAGTTCGACGAACAGGGCCGGCTGACTGCTGTGATCGATGCAGCCGGTCACCGGGTCGCTTTCACGCACGTCCCGGGTGCCGTTGAAGAAGTGATCACCGATCGGCGCGGAAATCTGATGCGCCTGCAAGCCGATGACGACGGCAACGTGGTGCGTCAAGAGGCTGCTGTCACCATCAACGGCTCGCTCGTCACCGCTGTTACCCTCAAGACGTACGACACCCAGGGCAACGAGACATCAGTCGTCGATCCGGATGGCCGACGCTCGGGTGGCTCGTACGACGGGGTGCTGCCATTGACGCAGGTGATAGACCCAGCAGGTCTTAATCTGACCACCAGCTTTGCCTACAACGCCAAGCGCGACCCAACACGGCTGACCAATGCGTCGGGCCAGAACTATGACTACAGCTACGACGCTGCCGGCAATCTGACCGGGGCGACCAACCCGCTCAACGGGACGACGACGTCGACGGCGAACGCTCAAGGTCTGACGACCGAGCGCATCGACGCGTTGGGCAATCGCACTACGCTCGGTTACGACGCATACGGGCACTTGACCCGCGAGGACGTGTTCGAGGGTGCCGCGACGCTGCTCAGGCGCACCGACCACGCCTACGATAGCAACGGCAACCGCATCCGCTCCACCCTTTTCAGGACCATAGGCGGGACACTGACGCCGCTTGCCACGGACTACGGCTACGACGCCGCGAACCGGCTCGTCAGCGTGCGGGACGCGGCCGGTGGAACGGCGCGCATCGAGTATGACGCCGCCGGTCGCGTGACGTCGCAGATCGACGCGCTCGGTCGCCGCACCACGACCGGCTACGATAGCCTGGGACGGGCGCAGCGCACAACTTATCCGGACGGTAGTTTCCAGACGCGCGACCACGACGCGAACGGCAATATCGTACAAGAAACCGATCGCGCCGGACGCACGACCACCTATGCCTACGACGAACTCAACCGGCGCGTGCGAACCACCTTCCCAGACAGCAGCTTCGAACAACTCATCCTGACTCCGGGTGGCGCGGTCACGGCCTCAATCAACCCGCGCGGACATCGCACCGACTTTAGCTACGACGCAGCGGGTCGCCTGACGACGTGGACCTTGCCCGCTGTAGTGGACGGCACCAGCGGCATATCGGTACGGCCGCAGACAACCCGCACGCTTAACGCCGTAGGCGCGCCGACCGCCGTGACCGACTCGAATGGCCGGATCACGACATTCCAGTACGACGCGACGGGGCGGATGAACCGGGTCACGTTACCCGACGGCAGCACACAGCAACGTGGCTACGATGCGTTGGGCCGTCTGGTCCATCTGGTCAACGAAGACGGTCAGAGCACAGATATGACGTATGACGCGCTCGGTCGATTGGTCGCCCAATCGGGACTCGGCGGGCACGCTAGCTACTCGTATGACGAGGGCGGTAACCTGCTGACCCAAACCGACGCACTCGGTCGTGTCACGCACTTTCGCTATGACCTGCTCGGTCGCCTGATTGAACGACGATATCCCGGCGGAGAGACCGAGGCTTACGCTTACGACGCCGTCGGCAACCTGATATCGCGCATCGATGCGAATGGCAGGGCGACGACCCTCACCAGTGACGAGATGAATCGCGTGGTGCTGGTCTCACCGGTTGGCGCTGCGCCAATCAGTTACGCCTACAACACCGATGGACGCCGTGCCAGCGCCACTGACGCACGTGGCACCACCAGCTATAGCTACGATGCGCGCGGCCTGCTCGCATCTGTCTCTTTGCCCGACGGCCCAAGTCTCAGCTATGGTTACGACGCCAATGGCAACATCACCTCACTGGCCACGCCGGCGGCGACCATTGGCTACAGCTACGACGCCTTGAACCGCATGACCGCTGTCACAGCGCCGGAGGGGACGACAACCGATGCTTTCGATCTTGTCGGCAATCGCGTGCGGCGCGCTGCGGCCAATGGAACCCGCACCGACATGACGTTTGACTCGCGCAATCGTCCGATCATGATCGCGCACAAGGATGCTTCCGACGCCGTTCTGGCTTCGTTCGCGAACACATACTCCGGCGCAGGCAGGCGCACGCGCACGGTCGAGGGAGATGGCGGCTCAGAGGACTTCGGTTTTGACAGCATGGGGCGCCTGGCCTCACACACGCGCAGCGGCGCCAACGCCTTTGCCCATACCTATGCCTACGACGCGGTTGGCAACCGTACGCAACGCGTTCGTGACGGCGCGCCGACGAATTATTCCTACGATGTCAATGATCGGCTGCTTGCCGAAGGCGGCAACAGCTACGCCTATGACGCCAATGGCAACCTGGTTTTGCGCAGCAACGGCGCTGGCACGACGCAATATGGCTACGACGCGTTCAACCGCATGGTGACGGTTGCCGCCCCTGCCGGCATGACTCAGTACGAATACGACGTCGATGGCGGGCAAGCTTCCGTTGGCCGTGCCTTCGGTGTAACGCGTCAGTTGGTCGCTCATCAGCACCCGTCTGGCTTGTCGCAAGTCGTCGAGGAACGCGACGGCGCGAACGCGCTGACCGCCAGCTATACGGTGGCACGCGAAGCGCTCGCATCAGTACGCGGCGGCGCAAGCGCTTTCTACCTGCGCGACGCGCTAGGCAGTGTGCGCGGACTTGCCAACGGCACAGGTAAGCTCACCGACAGCTACCAGTTTGATGGCTACGGTAAC
Organism: Betaproteobacteria bacterium; assembly: GCA_020049245.1. Lineage (GTDB taxonomy): Bacteria > Pseudomonadota > Gammaproteobacteria > Burkholderiales > Thiobacillaceae > PFJX01. The sequence continues at coordinate 6,964 of JAIFLB010000203.1, forward strand.
CAGACCTCGAGCGCCGGTGCCACAGTCAATCCACTGCGCTTCGCTGGTGAACACTTCGATGCCGAATCCGGCTTCTACCAGTTGCGCGCCCGACAACTCGATTCAACGGTCGGCCGCTTCACGACGCGTGATCCATCCCCGGGCCGGCAGACGCGGCCAACATCGCTGCACCGCTACCAATACGCCGATGGCGACCCAGTCAACTTTAGCGACCCCACCGGACGGGAAACAACGCTCGCGCAACAGGTTTTCGCCTTTGGCCTCAACCACTTAACCGATGCCTATGACTTTTACAAGAAAGCGAAGGTGGCTTGTCAGGCGACGGGGAAGTTGCGTCAAGCTCAATTCGTGGTTGGCTTGCTTGGCATCGTTGGCGCTGCAACAACCCTGCAAGACATCAACTTCAGCAAAACCTCCGAGAAATCCACGGGGTTTGCCGCATCTGGGGGCGCGTCGCTCTTGAAGCTTGACTTTGGTGATAGTGGTGCTGGACAACATTTGAAGAAATTCGCGCTGAACGTTGTCGCCGGCGGCGGCAAAGCCGGGCTGCAGATGGTGTTCGAGCAGAAAAATCATTCGGTCCTCGAAGTTCAGGCCGTCGGCCCTCCTCCTGAAGTACAGTTCTCGGCTGGCCTCACGGGCGGGAAAACGCTTGAAAAGTTCGGGCTATGTGGAGCGGAAACTGGCGAAGTGTTGATTGAAGCCAATTTGAAAGTAAGTACGTCCACGGGGGATAAAGACGGCTTGGTGGCTCTGGGTGCCGGGAGCATCGATCTGAAGGCTGAACTGTTCGGTGGTGCATTCTCGTACGGATTCCCGCTGGTCGCGAGAGAGTACGGGACAGGTGGGAAGAAAG
>JAIFLB010000038.1 GCA_020049245.1 Betaproteobacteria bacterium
CTGGCTGGAATCCGTCGTCTGAATAGCGTAATCGGCCAGCGTTTGTGGCGACAGGTACGTATCCGAACCGGCATCAACCGGAGCTTCCGCAGCAGCTTCAGCAACCACCTCAGCAACTCCCTCAAGCCCCGAATCCGCTGCCAAGTCCAGGCCCTCGCTGGCCTTGTCCGTACCTTCTTCTTCAGGTGGAGACTCAAGTTCCGGCAGCAACGTGTCGTAAGCGTTGAAGACGGCGTGGCAGTTTCCACATCGCACCAGTCCGCGTCGCGCGCCGAGATGATCCTGGCTGACCCGGAAGGTGGTGTGGCACTCGGGACAGGTGGTTTGCATATTGCGAATCTAGCGCCGGGGGATTAACGCTTGCTGCCCGTCAGGCATACCCAGCCATCTTCGGTGCCCCACAGCCGCATGTCGAAATGCTGGTTGTAGATCGCCAGCACTTCGTCCGCCTGCTCGGCGAGGATGCCGGACAAGGCGATGCGACCACCTGCGTTGACGCGTCCGGCGAGTAGCGGCATCAATGCTTTCAGCGGATTGGTCAGGATGTTGGCGACCAGCACGTCGAACGTCCCGGTGGGCAGCGCATCGGATGCATAAAATGCAGCTTCGACCTGATTGCGTTCGGCATTGTCGCGCGAGGCGGTGATCGCTTGCGCGTCGACATCAGTGCCCACAACCGGGCTCGCCCCCAGCTTTCTGGCGGCAATCGCCAGAATGCCGGAGCCGCAACCGTAATCGAGCACGCTGGTGGTTTCACACGCGCCGGCGAGCAGGTTCTGCTCCAGCCATTTCAGGCACAAACGTGTGGTCGGATGACTGCCGGTACCAAAGGCGAGGCCGGGGTCGAGCACCAGCACGATGGCGTCCGGCGAATCGACAAAATCAGCGGCGTCATGCCAGGAAGGCACAATCCAGAGCCGATCCGAGATCGGGATCGGTTCGAACTGGGATTGCGTCAGGCGTACCCAATCCTGCTCGGCTACGGCTTCGGTTTCGCGTTCAATATCAGCGGGTAAATTCAGGCCGGCAATCAGCGCCGCAACATCCGCATCGGCTGCCAGAAGCGCCACCACCCAGTTGCGTTGCCAGGCTTTCGGGTCTTCCAGCCCGGGTTCGCCAAACTGGGGCAGTTCCGCGTCGGTGCCGGCATCGCGATCCTCGATCGAGACCGATAAAGCACCGGCTTCCATCAATGCATCGGCCAGCGCTTCCGCACCTTCGCCATCAGCGGCCAGTTTCAGGGAGACCCAGGACATCGCCGCCGAATTCCGCTCAATGCTTGTTCAAACCAAGCTTGTTTTCCAGGTAATGAATGCTGAAACCGCCTTCCAGCACCACCTGATCGACCAGCAACTCCTGATGCAGCGGAATGTTGGTCTTGATGCCTTCCACGATCATCTCGGACAGTGCGATGCGCATGCGGGCAATCGCTTGTTCGCGCGTCGCGCCATAGGTGATCAGCTTGCCGATCATCGAGTCGTAATGCGGCGGCACATAGTAGTTCTGGTAAACGTGCGAATCGACGCGCACACCGGGACCGCCAGGCGCGTGATACAGCGTGATGCGGCCGGGCGACGGCACGAAGGTGTGCGGGTCTTCGGCGTTGATGCGGCACTCGATGGCATGACCCTTGAAATGGATTTCCTTCTGCGTGTTGGCCAGCGGCAGACCGGCGGCGATGCGGATGCTTTCCTGCACGATATCGACGCCAGTGATGAACTCGGTCACCGGATGTTCGACCTGCACGCGGGTATTCATTTCGATGAAGAAGAATTCGCCGTTCTCATAGAGGAATTCGAACGTGCCGGCGCCGCGGTAGCCGATCTTGCGGCAGGCCTCGGCACAGCGTTCGCCAATCTTGTTGCGCAGCTTGGTATCCAGACCGGGCGCCGGCGCTTCTTCAATTACCTTCTGGTGGCGGCGCTGTGTGGAGCAATCACGCTCGCCCAGATGGATAGCATTGCCATGCGTGTCGGACAGCACCTGAATCTCGATATGGCGCGGGTTGCCGAGGAATTTCTCCATGTACACCATCGGATTGCCGAAGGTGGTTCCGGCTTCGTTCTGGGTCATCTGCACGGCCTGGATCAGCGCCGCCTCGGTATGCACCACGCGCATGCCGCGTCCGCCGCCGCCACCGGCCGCTTTGATGATGATCGGATAGCCGATGTCCTTGGCCTGGCGAATCCACTCGTCCTGGTCTTCGCCCAGCGCGCCATCCGAGCCCGGCACGCAAGGCACGCCGGAAGCTTTCATCGCGTCCTTGGCGGACACCTTGTCGCCCATCAGGCGGATGGTTTCCGGACGCGGGCCGATGAATACGAAGCCGGAGTTTTCCACCCGTTCGGCAAAATCGGCGTTTTCCGACAGAAAGCCGTAACCCGGATGGATCGCTTCCGCGTCGGTGACTTCGGCAGCGGCGATGATCGACGGGACATGCAGGTAACTTTTAGCGGAAGGGGGCGGGCCGATGCAGACCGACTCGTCGGCCAGACGTACATATTTGGCTTCGGCGTCAGCCTCGGAATGCACCGCCACCGTCTTGATGCCCATTTCGCGGCAGGCGCGCTGGATACGAAGGGCGATTTCGCCGCGATTGGCGATGAGGACTTTTTCAAACATGCTTTAACCCCGATAAAGGGTGAAAGGTGAAGCGGTTAAGCCGCTGGTGAAACGTGAAAGGTGAAGTCGGGTTCACGTTTCACTGAAGCCGCGTGGCGGCGAGTCACCTTTCACTTTTCACGCAATGATGAACAATGGCTGACCGTATTCCACAGGCTGACCGTTTTCGATCAGGATGGCTTTGACGACGCCGGCAACGTCCGATTCGATCTCGTTCATCAATTTCATCGCCTCGATGATGCACAAGGTCTCACCATCCTTGACCGTCTGCCCCACTTCGACAAAGGCCTTGGCGGTGGGCGAAGGCGTGCGATAGAAGGTGCCGACCATCGGTGATTTGACGACATGGCCTTCCGGTTGCGCCGGCTCGGCATCGACCGCAACAGCGACCGGCGCACTGGCGACAGGAGCGGGGCCGGGCGCGTACATCTGTTGTGGCGCGGCGTACATCGCCTGACCCGCCAGCTTGCTGGTGATGCGAACTTTTTCTTCGCCCTCGGTAATCTCAAGTTCGGCGATGCCGGAGTCTTGCACCAGGTCGATCAGTTTCTTCAGCTTGCGTAAATCCATGAATTCAATCCTCCAAGGCGTGAAGGGCATAGCCCAGGGCGAACAGATAACCGCTCGCCCCAAGTCCGGAAATCACACCGACCGCCTTGTCGGAAAAATACGAGTGCTGGCGGAAGGTTTCGCGTGCATGGACGTTGGACAGATGCACTTCGATGAAAGGGATGGCGACCGCCGCCAGCGCATCGCGCAGGGCCACACTGGTATGGGTAAAAGCGGCGGGGTTGATGATGATGAAAGCGGTATTGTCGAGCCGCGCCGCGTGCACGCGCTCAACCAGAAGATGCTCGGCGTTGCTCTGAAAACACGTTACCTTGATGCCAATCGCCGCACCTTGCTCAATCAATGCGGCATCGATATCGGTCAGGGTCTGATTACCGTAGTGATCCGGCTCGCGTATGCCAAGCAGGTTCAGATTGGGGCCGTGCAAGACCAGAATCGCCTTCTCCGGGCTTTTGCTGGAAGCGTCGGTGGCAGCATCGGCAATTGACTCAGCAGCCGGGATTTTGGGCGATCGCTTACGATTCATCAGTATTCAACTCGACAGCTTTTGACAGACTGTCAGTTGTGGAAACGGCGGCGATTGTGCCGGAACCTCTTCAGATAAGTCCACAATTCCGCATCGAATTTGCATCTATCGCGACAAATCAATGACTTGCCTCACACTCGGAAACCAAGCTCATCTTCCGGGTGCGGGATAAAGCCTGAAACGGCTAATATGTCGGGCCTTTGGCGATGCTGCAACGCCAGACAACGTCTCATCCACCTCGAAGTCCACTTGATAACATGTCCCGTTCCGACGCCAACCCGATGACCGCCACTGAACGCCGCGCGGCGTTTTCACTGGCCGGCATCTTCGGCTTGCGCATGCTGGGCATGTTCCTGATTTTGCCGGTTTTCGCGCTCTACGCCGCCACCCTGCCCGGTGGCGACAACCACACCCTGGTCGGCCTGGCGCTGGGCATGTACGGACTGACCCAGGCCGTATTGATGATTCCATTCGGTATTGCATCGGATCGTTTCGGCCGCAAACCGGTGATCATCGCTGGCTTGCTGATCTTCGCCCTCGGCAGCTTCCTCGCCGCCTCGGCCGATGATCTCTGGGGCGTGCTGTTCGGCCGCGCTTTGCAAGGCGCTGGCGCGATCTCGGCGGCGGTTACCGCCTTGTTGGCCGACCTGACGCGGGAAGAAAAACGGACTCAGGCGATGGCCATGATCGGCAGCACCATCGGCCTCGCGTTTGCCTTCTCGCTCGCAGCCAGCCCGGTTTTCTACCGCTGGATCGGCGTCCCCGGCATGTTCGCGCTGACCGGCGTGCTGGCGTTGCTGGCAATACTGGTGGTCAAGTTCGTCACCCCCAATCCCGGCAAGACCGCATTCCACTCCGACGCCGAAACGAATCCGGCGCGGCTGAAAGATGTATTGCGGCAGCCCGAACTGCTGCGCTTGAACTGGGGCATCTTCGCGCTGCACGCGGCACAGATGGCGATGTTCATCATCGTGCCATTCGCGCTGGTCGACGGTGGCCTCGAAGCCGAACATCACTGGCAGGTCTACCTTCCGGTCCTGCTCGGTTCGCTGATCATTCTTGTGCCGGCGATCATTTATGGTGAAAAACACGGCGGCCTGAAGAAAGTTTTCGTTGCCGCCATCGCGTTGATGCTGGTGGCGCAGATTGGACTGGCATTCTCGATGCACCTGTTCTGGGGCGTCGTCGCCGCGCTGTTTGCCTACTTCATCGCCTTCAACATCCTCGAAGCCAGCCTGCCGTCGCTGGTTTCCAAGATCGCGCCGCCGGAAGCCAAGGGTACGGCAATGGGCGTCTACAACACTTCGCAGGCGCTCGGCCTGTTCTTCGGCGGTGCCGCCGGTGGCTGGCTGGCGCAGAACCATGGCTTTGGCGTGGTATTCGCTTTCTGCGCTGGCCTGATGGCGATCTGGCTGGTTCTTGCGGTCAGCATGACGCCGCCGCCGCGCGTCAAAACCCAGATGTTCCACATCGGCATCCTTTCCGCCGAAGAGGCGCAACGACTGGCCACCCGGCTGACCATATTCACTGGCGTCGAAGCGGTCACCGTGCTGCCGGAAGAAGGTTCTGTGCTGCTGAAAGTGGCACAAACCGGTTGGGACGAGGAAGGCATTCGACATCTACTTCAAGGAGGCAATTAAATGGCATCGGTCAATAAGGTCATCATCATCGGCAATCTGGGACGCGATCCCGAAATGCGCTACATGCCCAGCGGCGATGCCATCGCCAACCTGCGCATCGCCACCGCCGAGAAATACAAGGATCGCAACGGTGAAATGCAGGAATCCACCGAATGGCACTCGGTCGCCTTCTTCGGCAAAACCGCCGAGGTCTGCGGCCAGTACCTGAAGAAAGGCAGCCAGGTCTATGTCGAAGGCAGCCTGCGCACGCGCAAATGGCAGGACAAGGACGGCAACGACCGTTACACCACCGAAATCCGCGGTGACCGCATGCAGATGCTGGGCAGCCGCGGCGGCGGAAGCGGCACCGGCGGCATGGCTGATTACGATTCGGCGCCAGCGGAGAATTACGGATCAGAGGGATCCAACACGAACGCCGCAAGTCCCGCTCGCGGCGGCAAACCGGCGGCGAGCTCGGTCAACGATATGGATGATGACATCCCGTTCTAACCTGGACTGTCTCAGGCTTGGGTCTGCCCGGATTCCTGCTGCCAGCCAGGGCGGTGGGTTTCTCGCCAGCCTGTCAGGAATGCCGATTGATGCCGCAATGAAGATGGCCTCGTTCAAATATAAACCTTGAAACAGCAGTTGAACCCGCCCGAGGGCGGGGTGGAGAAGCTGGCTGGCAAGGCGCGACGACGAGTCATGCCGAGGCATGGCGAGAAGGAGCAACGCGGCCAGACGGCTTC
>JAIFLB010000201.1 GCA_020049245.1 Betaproteobacteria bacterium
CGGGCAAAGCAGATGAATGCCGGCGCGGCGGCGGCTAGTGGCGAGGTGTTGCTCTTCCTGCATGCCGATACGCGGCTGCCGGATGGCGCCGCCGAATTGATTGAAGCCGCGTTGCAACAGCGGCTTTGGGGCCGTTTCGACGTGCAGATCGAAGGTCGCCCGGCGCTGTTGCGCGTGGTTGCCGGCATGATGAACCGGCGCTCGCGGCTGACCGGCATCGCCACTGGCGATCAGGCGATGTTCATGACCCGCGCCGCCTTCGATGCCGCAGGCGGCTTTCCCGAACAGCCGCTGATGGAAGACATCGAACTGTCGAAACGCCTGAAGCGGCTCGGCCCGCCAGCCTGTTTGCGCCAGCGCGTGGTCACGTCCGGCCGGCGCTGGGAGCAGAATGGCGTCTGGCGCACGATCCTGCTGATGTGGAGGCTGCGCTTCGATTACTGGCGCGGCGTGCCGGCTGAGCGGCTGGCTGCTCGCTACTAACGCAACAGATATTTCATTCGCCCGATGTCGCGTAACGGTTTCCTTCTCCACCAGCCCCTCCCCCGCAAGCGGGGGAGGGGTGCGCGGCAGCGCGGGAGAGGGACATGACAACCACCCGCATCATCCTGTTCGCCAAAGCGCCAGTCGCCGGCCGGGTAAAGACGCGCTTGATTCCGGCGCTGGGCGCCGACGGCGCAGCGGCACTCGCGCGCCGCATGCTGGATCACGCATTGAATATCGCCGGCGAAGCGGATGTAGGCAGCCTGGAACTCTGCGCCAGCCCGGCGCCGACGCATCCGGACTGGCAGAACATCCCACTCCCCGCCGGCATCGAAACCAGCGATCAGGGCGACGGCGATCTGGGCGTGCGCATGGCTCGCGCCGCGCAACGCGGATTGGCGAGCGGCCAGAACGTGTTGCTGATCGGCGCCGATTGCCCGGCGCTCGGCGTTCAGCATTTGCGCACCGCCGCCGCCGCCTTGAAGACTGATGATGCGGTGCTGCTGCCGGCACGGGATGGCGGTTATCTGCTGCTTGGTCTGAAAACCCATGCCGCCAGTCTGTTTGAAGACATGCCGTGGAGCACCGCGCAGGTCGCGGAGCTGACGCTGGCGCGCATGACGGCGTTGGGCTGGCGCGTCACTGTGCTTGATGCGCTGCCGGACATCGACCGACCCGAAGATCTGATTCATCTGCCGGCGGCATACCGCGTCGAACCTTTCGTCAACGCACCGTAGAAAACCGCCATGCATGAACTCGTCAAAGACTATTACGGCCGCCAGCTGCAGAGCACGGCCGATCTGCGCACTTCAGCCTGTTGCGATGCCAGCCAGATGCCGGATTGGCAGACGCCTGCTTCGATGTGGTGGTATCGAACTGCGTCGTCAATCTGTCACCCGACAAGGACGCGGTCTTGCGCCAGGTGCATCGCCTGCTGAAGCCGGGCGGCGAGTTCTACTGGAATGACTTCCAGCATCTGACCCGCCACCACGGTTTCGGCGATCCGCGTCTGGTGGAAGATCGGCCGATTGCCATCACCGACCCGGCGCTGGCTGCACGCACCGAAGGCATCCGGTTCCATTCCGCCACCTACCGGCTGTGGCGGCGGCTTGCCGTTCGACGGCAAAGGTTCTGACGCAACCGTGGGGTGTTGTTGAACCCACCGATCAACGGGTTAAGTGTCTTCCGAAGACTCTGCGTTCGGCAGCAAGCGCTTCAATTCCTCCAGCAAGGCGTCGCGCAGTTGATGCAATTTGTCGAGGCCCGCCAGTGCCTGCTGATGCTCACCGCTGGCATGAAGTTCAAGCAGGGATGCGGCAAGGCGGTGGATTTCCTGGTGCACAGTCACGACGCTCTGAAACGCCGGAAGTGCACTGTAGCGGCCGACGCTTTGCGAATTCAACCAGAGACCGAAGTTGCATGCATTCGGGTCGATCGGCTGGGAAAAATCGCGCTCACCTTTGATACGTCGTTCGATCGCGACGATCCAGGCTTGATGCTCTACTCCGGTAAATAACAACGCCAGATCATCCCGACACACTGCCGGTTTGTTCGCCCAGGAAGCGTCCGGGCGCCAGGATGTGATCCAGTCCGGCAGATCGCTGGCGGGCATCGGACGCGCAATGCCGAAACCTTGCGCCAGTTCGCAGCCCAGCCGCAACAGCATCTCGCCATGCACCACCGTTTCCACGCCTTCCGCGATGATCTGGCGGCGGAAAGCGGCGGCAAGGCCGATGATGCCCTGCAGAATGGCCAAGTCGTCCGGATCGGACAGCATGTCACGCACGAAACTCTGATCAATCTTCAGCATGGCCACCGGCAAGCGCTTCAAGTAGGCGAGCGAGGAGTAGCCGGTGCCGAAGTCATCCAGAGCGAAACGCACGTCAAATTCCAGACACGCCTCGATCACCTGCGAGACATGCACCAGATCGTCCAGGGCGCTGGTTTCCAGCACCTCAAGTTCCAGATCGCCTGCTCGTGCGTCCGGTTGCGCTGCCAACAGTGCGCGCAGGCGAAGCACGAAATCGGCTTGCTGCAGCTGCCGCGCGCTGAGGTTGACGCTGACCGGAATGTCGAGTCCGGCGGCGCGCCAGGCGGCCATCTGGGCGAGGGCGCTGGCGATCACCCACTCGCCCAGCTCGACCGCCAACGGATGGTCCTCGATGACCGGCAGAAAGGCCGCCGGCAATAGCAGGCCCTGGTCTGGATGCCGCCAGCGGATCAAAGCCTCGGCGCCGACCACCCTACCTGTGCGCATATTCACTTTCGGCTGATAGAACAACTCGAATTCGTGCCGCTGCATGGCCAGGCGGATTCTCTCCAGGCTTTCGTGATAACCACGCAGACTGCGATCCTGATCGGCGTCGAACACGTAATAGCGGTTCTTGCCGGCGAGTTTGGCCTGATACGGGAAGAACGTCACCCCCAGACTGGCCGACACCTGCAGCACATGCGCGCCGACATGCACCGGCTGCGCCGCCGCCGCCAGCAGACGTGCCAGCATCGGCAGACTGGCGGAGATATCGGCCAGGTCAAGCAGGACCGCGACAAACTCGTCGCCGCCCAGGCGCGCCAGGGTGTCGCCTTCGCGCAATGCCGCCTTCATGCGGGCGGAAAGGGTGATCAGCAACTGATCGCCGGCATCGTGCCCGTAGGTGTCGTTGATCGTCTTGAAACCATCCAGATCGAGGTAGGCCACCGCCAGCCGCTGGCCGCGCCGATGGGCCTGGCTCATCGCCTGAAGCAGGCGGTCAGCCAGCAGGACGCGATTCGGCAACTGGGTCAAGGCATCGAAATGGGCGATCTGCTCGAGCTGCCGCTCATGTTCCTTCATCGGTGTGATATCGGAGAACAGAGCCAGATAGTGGCGCACCTGCCCGCTGCCATCACGGACCGCGCTGATGGTCTGCATCACCGCATACACTTCTCCGCTCTTGCGCCGGTTCCAGACTTCGCCATACCAGTAGCCATACTCGATCAGGTCGCGCCAGAGCGCTTCGTAAAAAGCTTTTACCTGCCGCCCCGAATTCAGCAGGCGAGGGTTGCGCCCGAGCACATCCTCCTTGCTGTAGCTGGTGATACGGGTGAATGCCTCATTCACATCGATGATCTCGCCCGCTGCATTGGTGATCATGATGCCTTCGCGGGCATGCGTGAATACGCTGGCGGCGAGCTGCAAAGACTCCATCGACCTTATCCGCTCGGTGACGTCGCGGCTGATGCCGAACAGTCCGGTCACCTGCCCGGCCTCATCGAACAGCGGCCATTTGCTGGTGTTGACCCAACCGGGATTGCCCGCCGCGTCAAAATAGGGATCGGTTTTTCCGAGTATGGGTTGCCCGGTCTCGAATACCGGCAACTCTTCCTGGAAATAAATCTGGGCGGTGTCCGGCGGAAATACCTCCAGGTCATGTTTGCCGATCATGTCGCGCCAACTGGCATGGCCGGTGATATCTGCCAGCGTCTGGCTGCAGAAGCGGAAGCGGCTGTTGTTGTCCTTGAAATAGACGAAATCGCTGGTGTTCTCCAGGAACGAGACGAAGTCCCGATTCAATTCGCTGATCTTTTCATCTGCCAGCTTGCGCTCGGTGATGTCCTCTTTCACCGCGACGAAATGCTGCAACGTGCCTTGCGCGTCGAAAACCGGCGAAATCGAGGCCATTTCCCAGAACAACGTCCCATCCTTGCGGCGGTTGTGGAATTCGCCCTTCCAGATCTGGCCAGCGGTAATCGCTTGCCACATGTCGCGATATTCCACAGACGACTTTTCCCCCGAACTCAGCACCTTCGGGTTTTTCCCGATCACCTCACTGGCGCTGAAACCGGTGATCGACTCGAATTTCGGGTTGACGTACTGGATCACTGCGTCCGGGTCAGTAATCACGATGGAAACCGGGCTTTGCTGCACTGCCATCGACAGGGTACGCAGTGATTCCTCGGCCAGCTCGTGCGCACGCGCGCTGCGTTCAAATCGGATGAAGTAGATGCTGGCCAGGGCGAATGCCGCGAGCAATACTGCGCTCACGGTGAGCAGCGTATTGACCGCCGTGTCTCGCCAGGCGGCCAGACCATGCGTCTTGTCCAGATGCACCACCAGCACGAAGGGATAGACACGCGAAGCGCGATACGCAGTAAAGACCGCCCTGCCATCGCTCAGATTCTGTTCGAAGCGCCCCGCTTCAGACTGCTGCAGCCGCGTCTGGATCGTCCGGCTGGCGGTATCGCTGCCGAGTCGATCTCCCTCATCGCTGCACAGCAGCAGCGGCCCGTCGTAGCGCAACAACTGCACTTTGCCTTCGGCGGCGGCAATATGGTTGCTGTAAAAATTCAGGAAATAGTCGGAATTGACCGCCGCCGCAGCGGTCACCCAGCTTGCATCGGGAAGCTGCACATCGCGTTCGACCGGAATGAAGCTGATCGACTGCGCCACACCGCCCGGGCTGATTTCGCGCGCCGCGTGGAAATCCCGGCCCAGACGCAATCGCCCAACCCGCAACATGTCCAGTGGCGCCTCCGCCTGTGGCAGAAAGTCGTTGCGCGACAAGCGCACTCCGATATTGGCCGGATTGGAACTGGCGCTGACCACATCGCCTGGCCCCAGGACGACCACCGAACGCAGATACGGCGCCTGGTGCAGCAAGCGGCTCAGTCGCGGGTTACTGATCGGTTGATCGGCAATGTTGGCCAGTGTGCGATCGATGACATTGAAGTTCTGCGTCAGATGATCTTCCAGCGCCCGCACGATCATCGCGGCTGATTCCAGTTGACTATCGATCCTCGCCACCCGCAGTTGCCATAAACCATAGGCGGTGGCGGCAAAGGCACTCAACGCCACACTCAGTGCTACCAGAGCAAATGTGGATCGCCGGCTGAATCCGCGTTTTATCAGCATAGTGGGAGATGCGGCGTGCTAGTCCTGGGTCGCGATTGGATCAAGTTTGTGACGTTTGATCGCGGCCAGAAGCTGGCCGTTGCGTCGGGCATCACTCAGAAAACGCTCGATCCTTGCGTGCCATGCATCGTCTCCCCGCTGCATGGCGTAGGCATAACGCGTCAGATGATAGGTTTTGGTGGGCGCCACCAGGCGCGCCCAATCGGTGGTTTCCAGCATGCGCCGGCTGAACGGAAAGTCGGTCATGAACACATCGGCGCGGCCGGCTTCAACTTCCTGCTCACGCCCCTGTGTGGTGGTGGTGACCAGCAGCGTTGCCCGTTTCAGTTTTTCGCGCATCACCGGTTCATGCAAGGTGCCTTTGGCCACCGCCACCACCACGCCTGGCTGGTCAATGTCGTCCCAGGTTTTGATCAGACGATTGCTCTTGCTGGTAATGGCGAAAATGTCGCTGACCAGATGCGGCCGCGTGAAGCGCAGCTTGTTGGCGCGTTGTGGCGTGATGCCAATGGCGAACATTGCGATATCGCAGCGGTCCTTTGTCACATCCTCGATCAGGCGGGCAAACGAACTGTCGATGAAGCGCAATTTGACTCCCAGATCGCGCGCCAGCAGCTGCGCCATGTCGACGTCGATGCCGCTGAGCTGCTGGGTTTTCGGGTTGCGGTAGGAAATGCCGTAATAGTCCGGCCAGATGCACACCCGAACTTCGCCTGCGCCGAGCACACGCTCCAGCCGCCCCGCCTGGGCGAGATCTGAAGCGGTGACAAGAAACGTTAAGAGCAACGTTTGAAAAAGCCGAGTCATCCTGAATCCAAATCAAGTTAAGCCTCTCAAGAGGCTAACATTAAGTGATTGATTGCAAAGGATAAAATAGAGTTTCTGGGGTGCGCATGTTCGCCCCGAGGTCGGTTAGTTCGCTAACCATGCAGTGAATTATAGTTACATTCAGTGTTGAACCCGCTGTTGGCCTTGCATCTGAGTTGGAGGCATCCCCCGTGGTGCGAAGTGGAACAGGGAATTCCTCCTCCGCACCGCCGAACTTGGTCAGGCCGATCGTCAATTCGTCATCGTGGCGCAGCCCGTATTGATCACTACGGATCACCACGGATCACCACGCCGCCGACTCAACCCGCCAGGGCCTCGGTCTGATGCGCGCTTTGCCAGCTGGACATCGCTGTCAGCGTTTGCTCGAGGTCGGCCAGCAGTTGGATATTGTTGACGGGGACGGTGTGCAGGCGGGCGCAGCCGGCGCCGCCGGCCCAGACTTCAACCTCGCCATCGAGTCGCTGCCGCAGCTCCTCCAGCGCCGGCAGGATGCGGCGTTGCGGGTAGGCGTTGCTGAACGAGAGGGCGACCACATCGGCGCGATGTGCCTCGGCGGCTTCGACAATATCCTGCACCGGCGTCTGGGTGCCGAGCGAGATGCAGTAGGCGCCGCGCAAAGACAACACCGCCGCCAGCATCAGCAAACCCAGGCCGTGTTGCTCTTCCGGTAGCGTGGTCATCAAGACACGCGGTCTGCCCTGGCTGTCGGAGAGTTTCGCGATGGTTTCGCGCAACAGCCCCTGTACCGCCTCGGAATAGACATGTTCTTCGTGAATGCTGAGTTCGCCACAGGCCCAGGCTTCACCGATGGCATGGTTGAGGGGGACGAGTGTGTCCTGGACAAAACATTGAATGCCCTGGCGCATCAATTCGCGATACAGCAGTTGCCGCAAGCCGCTCGGATCTTGCTGGCGCAGTTTTTCCAGGGTCAGTTTTTCGACGTCGCCATCTTTGCTGCTGATCTGCGGGGACTGGCTGGCGAGGGCCAGCGCGTTCAGGTTTTCATCACTCTCGTTGACCAGACGGGATGGCCGCATGCCGGCATCCATCAAGCGTTTTATCAGACGTAAACGGTCAACCTGGGGTAGCGGATAAGCGCGTTCTCCCAGGCTGTCGCGTAGCGGGCTGGGAAAGCCGTAACGGGTCTCCCATTTCCGCAGGACATCTTTCGAGAGTCCGGTTTCGCGTTCCACTGCACTGATCGACAAAGCCGAATTCGGGGGCTGGTTCATTTGTTCTGTCCTGGACAAATAGATTGACAAGCTTTTTTTGTACATCTATCTTACGTTCTACTGATTTATTGTCCAGGACATAATCATGAAAACGCATCGTTTGTCCATTGTAAGCCTGCATCCACATTTCTGGATGACGTCCTTGCTGCTGCTCATCGCGGCAGTCTGGAGCGCGCAGGTGGCGGCCAAGGAATGTCCACCGCTGTTGCGTCACAGCTTCCCGAGCCTGCAGGACGGCAAGCCGCAGAACCTTTGCCAGTACCAGGGCAAGGTGATTCTGGTGGTCAACACCGCCAGCTATTGCGGTTTCACCGACCAGTACGGCGGGCTGGAGGCGCTGAATCGAAAATACAAGGATCAGGGGCTGGTGGTGCTTGGCTTTCCGTCGAACGATTTTGGCAACCAGGAACCGGGCGACAGCAAGAAGATCGCTACCTTCTGCCGGCTGACCTACAACGTCGAATTTCCGATGCTGGAGAAATCGCATGTCGTCGGAAAACAGCGCAACGCCTTCTACGCTGAGCTGGAGCGGCGCACGCAGCAGAAGCCGGCCTGGAATTTTCACAAATACCTGATCGATCACGCCGGCAAACAGGTTGAAAGCTTCGAATCCGCCGTTGCGCCGGATGACAAGCGCTTGCTTGAGTCGCTGCACAAGATGCTCGACGCGCGCAAGAAACTGGTGCGCAAGACATGATGGATTGGCAAGCCGCAGCTTCTGCCTTGCTGGTCATGCTGGTCCTGGCGCTGATCGGCTGGGCGGTGACCGCGCCGCGCCGGAACGTCAATCTGGTGGACAGCCTTTGGTCGATCTTCTTTCTCACCGGCGCACTAGCCTACTTTGCCAGCCTGACCGAGCACGAACAGGGTCCGCGCGCGTTGTTCGTGCTGGCCTTGCTGGCGCTCTGGTCGCTCCGGCTGAGCCTGCACCTGGCGCGGCGCAACTGGGGCAAGCCGGAAGATCATCGTTACCAGGCCATCCGCGCCAACAATTCGCCCGGCTTCGGCTGGAAGAGTCTGTACATCGTGTTCGGTTTGCAGGCGGTGCTGGCCTGGGTGATTGCGTTGCCGCTGTTCGCCGCGATCAGTTCAAACAACCTGACCGACTATCCGCTTGGCATGTTTGATCTGCTTGGCGCTGGCCTGATGCTGTTCGGACTGGTATTCGAGTCGATTGCCGACCGGCAACTGGTTCGTTTCCGCGCCGATCCGGCGAATCGCGGCAAGGTGATGGCGAGCGGTTTGTGGCATTACAGCCGGCATCCCAATTACTTCGGCGAAGCCTGTGTCTGGTGGGGTTTCTGGCTGATCGCGCTGGCCAGCGGCGCGGCCTGGACGGTGATTTCGCCGTTGCTGATCAC
>JAIFLB010000189.1 GCA_020049245.1 Betaproteobacteria bacterium
CGAAGCCCTGCGCGCGCAAGGCCTGGTAGCGCTCGACGTCGGCCTGGGCTTTTTTCAGCAGCGCCTGGTCGCGCGCCAGATTGGCCTCGGCCTGACGCAGCTTGGCGTTCAAATCGGCCGGGTCCAGTTTCACCAGCACATCGCCCGCCGCCACATGTTGGCCCTCGCGGAACGGCACGGCGGCAACCTGGCCGTCGATGCGCGATTTGAGCGTGACTGTTTCGTAAGCCTCGCCGCGTCCCACTACTTCCAGCAACAGCGGCATATCGCGGGTAGTCGCATGCGCCACAGTGACCGGCACGGGTGGCGCGGCGCGCTGCGACTTCTTGTCTGCCTGGGGACTGGGCTGATGCGACCAGTACGCAACGCCAATCAGCAGGCCGATGGCAGCTGTCATAAGCAAGAGAGATCGAGTCTTCATTTTTTCCAGACTGGCGAGTGATGTGGCGACTTTGGCAACCGATGACGCAACTGAGGCAACTTATCGGTGATTGCACGATTTTGCGCAATATTCCGCGCAAAATTCCACCGATATGCACGATGTCGGTCAGGCAACTTGCATAGGCCGTCCGGTTCCCGATTTGGGTATCCCTACCGCGCGTATTCAGGTTCAGCAAGTTAGCCCATGCAGGCCGCAAAGATAGCGCTTGGCGATGGCCAGCGCGATCCACAGCCAGAACAACAGGAAGAAAGCCAGCATCGGCACATGCGCATCAATGATGAAACGCGGCGCCATCCAGCGCACGGCCTTCACCGCCGGGCGAGTGATGGTTTCCAGGATGATGTAGAACAGGTTTTCGTGCCGTGACTTGCCGGCCAGCAGGGCGAGGATGCCGCGTCCGAGCAGTGCGAAACCGGCAACTTCGACGATGACGCGTGCCAGGGAAACCAGCAGGAGATCGAATTGCATGGGGAGGGCCGTGAGCAGGAAAAACAGCGTGATTCTAGCTTGTCGCTCCGCGGTCTCGACGCCACAATCCAGCCCGCCGCAAGAATTCGAGCCGCCATGAATTTCGACCATTTCCGTTTTACCGCGCGTGCCGTCGTGTTCGGCTGGCTGGGGCAATCCGAGCGTTCGCTGGAAGCTTACGTCGAGGCATTCCGCGCTGATCCGAGCGATGTGCTTGCCGCCCGCAGCATTGCCTGGACGCACGCGCAACAGAAGCGCTGGCCCGCTGCCGTGGAGTGGTTTGAGAGGGCTCTGGCGCTGGAGCCGGAACACGCCGACACATGGTTCAATCTGGCCTATGTGCATGAGCAACGCGGTAACCAACCGGACGCCGCGAATGCGTTCCGTCGTGCCAGCCAACTCAACCCGAAAC
This sequence comes from Betaproteobacteria bacterium, assembly GCA_020049245.1. Taxonomy (GTDB): domain Bacteria; phylum Pseudomonadota; class Gammaproteobacteria; order Burkholderiales; family Thiobacillaceae; genus PFJX01. Next base: position 1,323 of record JAIFLB010000189.1, read on the forward strand.
ATGATCGCGCCTGGTACGGCCTGGGCATGGCGCTGGCGCATCAGGGCGACCACGCCGCCGCCGCAGAGGCGCTACAGCACGCTGCCGAACTGCAACCGATGAACGGCATTGCCTGGTACGCACTCGGCATGGCGCGTTACCACAATCACCAACCCGAGCAGGTAGAAGCCGTCATCCGCCATCTCGTCCTGCATGAACCGCAAACCGCCAAGCGGCTGATTCGGGATACCGAGCGCGCCGATCTGGCGCATCTGGTGGAGTCGATATAAGCCACGGCAGTTTCACTCTGTGTAAGCCAAGCCCAAACAAAAAGGCCCGCACATGTGCGGGCCTTTTTGTTTGTCCCACCCCGAAGGGCGGGACGGCGAAGCAGCGATCAGGCCGCTTTGGTGTTGATATCCCCGGTCAGGCTGGGATAACGCACGTGGTCGACCAGATCCTGCACTTCCTTGCTTGGCGCGGGAGAGATCAGCGAACCGATGATCACGCCCAGGAAGCCGGCGGGCAGACCGAAGATGCCGGCGGAGATCGGCTTGATGCCGAACCATTCGTTGGCTGCCACGCCGCCGAAGAAGTCGTAGGTGATGTACATGTAGTACATGCAAACCGCCAGACCCGCCAACATGCCGATGACCGCGCCTAGGTGGTTGGCCCGCTTCCAGAACACGCCCAGAACCAGGGCCGGGAAGAAGGCCGAGGCCGCCAGCGAGAACGCCGCGCCGACCAGGAACAGGATGTCGCCCGGTTTCAGCGAGGCCACGTAAGCGGCCAGGATGGCGACCACCAGCAGCAATCCCTTCGAGACGGACAGGCGGCGCATGGTGGAAGCGTTCGGGTCGATCATCTTGTAGTACACGTCGTGCGACAGTGCATTGGCAATGGTCAGCAGCAGACCATCTGCGGTGGACAGCGCCGCCGCCAGACCGCCGGCTGCGACCAGGCCAGAGATCACATACGGCAGGCCGGCGATTTCCGGCGTGGCCAGCACGATCAGGTCGCCACCGATGGTGATTTCCGCCAACTGGATCAAACCGTCCTTGTTCATGTCGACGATCTTCATCAGCGTTGCGTCCACCGCCTTGCTGACCCAGGCGGGCAGCGCCGCGAAGGAAGAACCGACCAGGTCGTTGTAGACCACGTACTTCGCCAGCACCGCCAGCGCGGGCGCGGTGAAGTAGAGCAGGAAGATGAAGAACAGCGACCAGAACACCGACTTGCGCGCATCCCGCACCGAGGGGGTGGTGTAGTAGCGCATCAGGATGTGCGGCAGCGAGGCGGTACCCACCATCAGGCAAAGCACCAGCGCGATGAAGTTGAGACGTTTGCCGTTGGAGGCCTTCTCGTCCTCGGCCTTGGCTGCGGCGATTTCCTCTGGCGTCGCGGCCGGGTTTTCCTTCATCAGCTTCTTCTCGGCGCCCTTGCCGGAGAACGGGACCGCGTGGGCGGCGACCGGGCCGGCCTTGCCCTTGGCGCCGGTTTCCGCAGTCGTCCACTTGGCCTTCAGCTTGCCGATGTTGGCCGGGAAGTCAGCGAGATCCTTCTCGGCGCCGGCAATTGCCTTGGCATCCGGCTCAGGCGCGGCCTTCAGCTCGGCCAGCTTGGCCGCGACCTTGGCCTTCTGCTCGGCGTGGAACGCGTCGCCGTTGCCGGCTTTGACCGCCTCGTCGAGGGCCTTCAGCTTGTCGGTCCATTCCGCCGCTTTTTCCTTGTGGATGGCACGCACGGAAGCTTCGGCGGCGCCGAGGACGGTGCTGGGATCGTTCAGCTCCTTTTCCTTGGCAGCAACGCCTTGCAGTGCCTGGCCATAGGCGACCTGCGGGATCGGGTTGCCGGTGATGTTCACCGACAGCCAGACCACCGGGATCATGTAGGCGATGATCAGAATGATGTACTGCGCCACCTGGGTCCAGGTCACCGCGCGCATGCCGCCCAGGAACGAGCACACCAGGATGCCGGCCAGACCGGCATAGACGCCGATCTCGAACTCCAGGCCGGTGAAGCGGCTGGTGATCAGACCGACACCGTAGATCTGTGCGATCACGTAAGTGAACGAGCAGATGATCGCCGCCAGCACGCCGATGGTTCGCGGCAGGTTACCGCCGTAGCGTGCACCGAGGAAGTCGGGAATGGTGAACTGGCCAAATTTGCGCAGGTAGGGCGCCAGGAACAGCGCCACCAGCACATAGCCACCAGTCCAGCCCATGACGAAGGCGAGACCATCGAAACCGGACAGGTACAAGGTACCGGCCATACCGATGAACGATGCCGCCGACATCCAGTCGGCGCCGGTCGCCATGCCGTTGAACAGCGCGGGCACCCGTCGGCCGGCAACGTAGTATTCCGACACGTCGGCGGTCTTCGACATGATGCCGATGCCGGCATACAGCGCGATGGTGGCGGCCAGGAAGATGTAGCCGATGATCTTTGGCGCCAGCCCCATCTGTTCCAGGATGGCCAGCAAGATGACGAAGGTGATGAAACCGCCGGTGTAGAACGTGTAGTACTTCTTCAGTTGATTGAAGAAGGCTGCATTGGACGAAACCGCGCTCATGTCAGTCCTCCCCTTCATGGACGCCGTACTCCAGGTCGAGCTGGTTCATACGCCGGGCGTAATACCAGATCACGAGTACGTAGATGATGAGGGAGCCCTGTGCACCCATGTAGAAGGCGAAGGGGAAACCCATGATGACGATGTCGTTCAGTTCGCGGGCGAAATAAATGACCACAAAGGTCGCCACGAACCAGATGCCGAGCAGGACTGCGGTAAGCCGCAGATTCCTGTTCCAGTACTCACGGTGCTTGTCCGTCAGTTGCATAGTGCTCCTCCAAAACGATAGGTGAATGTGGGTTGCACTGTCTGGGAAGCATGCCGAAGCACACCCTCCTCCCCCAGAACCTCACGCAGACAGTCACGCCAGGCTGGCGGAGTATAGATCGAAAGTAATGCTGAATAGCGCAGAAAGGTGCGATAAGTTATTGATTAGAAAACACTAATTTTGCATCGCACAAAATCGGCAGGATGCTTGCTTCAAACTTGCGATCTGTAACTGTGACTGGTGCCATATTCCCCGGCCATAAACAAAAACCCCCGGACCAGCCGGGGGTTTTTGATCGCCGCGCGAAGCGGCGAAATTGGAGCGCGCGCGGGTTTAGTGCGCTGAAGCCGCCTCGGCGTTGATGCCGGTGTTTTGGCGCACGTAGAGTTCGTCCCACATTTCTTCGGAACGTTTGTCGCGGAACAGCAGCGAACCGATGATGACCACCAGGAACCCCAGCGGGATCGAGATCAGACCCGGGTTCTTCAGCAGGAAGTAGGGCTTCTCCAGACCCATCATGCTGGTGGTCTGGCCTTCGAACTTCTTCATGTTTTCCTCAGCCTTCTTCTTGGCCTTTTCAGTCGCGGCGATGTCCTTTTTCACCTTCTCGATTTCCTTGGCGTCGGTCAATGTCGCAAGTTTCTCGTTCAGGCTGGCCAGTTTGTCCGCTGCGCCCGGTTTGGCTGGCTTCTCAAGCGAAGCGGCCTTGGCCGGTGCGGAGGCGACGCAGCCTTCCATGGCGAACAGTTCACAGGTGAAGCTGCTGGCGGCCACGGCGGGTACGGCCGGTTTGGCTTCCTGTGCAGGTTCACCATTCAGCACCTTGTCGGCATCCTTCAGCACGGCCTTGGGATAGGTCATGTTGGGGGAAATCATCACCAGACCGATGGCGGTGATGGCGCCGACCAGCATGCCGGCGACGATGCCGTAGGTGTTGGCGCGCTTCCAGTACAGGGTCAGGAACACGGCAGGCAGGTTGCTGGACGCAGCAACCGCGAACGCCAGCGCCACCAGGTGGGCCACGTTCTGACCTTCAGCTGCGATACCGACGTAGATCGCCATGATGCCGACGATGACCGAGGACACACGGGCTGCAATAACCTGTTCCTGCGGAGAAGCGTGGTCGCCCTTGATGACGCCAACGTAGATGTCATGCGCCATCGCGGAAGCGGCGGCCAGCACCAGACCGGCAACCACCGCGACGATGGTGGCGAAGGCGACTGCCGCGACGAAGGCGAGGAACAGGTTGCCCAGCACGGAATCGGCGCCGCCGCCGGCAAACTGCGCCAGCATCGGGGCTGCCATGTTGCCGCCCGGGTCAAGGCTGCTGATATTGACGGCGCCGACGTTGATTGCCGCGCCCATGCCAAGGAACAGGGTCAGAACGTAGAAACCGCCGATGATGCCCATCGCCCACAGCACGGACGTACGCGCGGCCTGCGCCGTCGGTACGGTGAAGAAGCGCATCAGGATGTGTGGCATGCCGGCGGTGCCCAGCACCAGAGCCATACCCAGAGAGATCTGGTCGATCGGGTTCTTCAGGAACAGGCCGGGTTCCAGGAAGCGCTGGCCGAGTTCTTCCGGCGTCATGTTGGTGGCAGCATCGCCAACCAGCTTGGCAACCTGCGCCTGGACTTTCGGATCGCTGATCACAGCTTGCAGGAAGCCAGGCAGCGAGAAGCCGTACTGGCCCCAGGTGATTAGCACCAGCAGGATGGACGCGGTCACCAGCAGCACGGCTTTGATGATCTGCACCCAGGTGGTCGCCTTCATGCCGCCGAATACCACGTAAGCCAGCATCAGCACGCCGACGCCGATCACAGACACGTGATAGTCGATACCGATCAGGGTCTTGATCAGCACGCCGCCGCCGACCATTTGCGCGGTCAGGTAGAAGGTGGACACGGTGATGGTCGACAGCGCGGCAACGGTCTTCGAGGCCTTCGGGTTGTTGCGGAAGGCCAGGATGTCGCCCAGCGTGTACTTGCCGATATTGCGGCAGGGTTCGGCGATCACCAGCAGCACGGTGATGTAAGCCACCAGCCAGCCCACCGAGTACATGAAGCCGTCATAGCCGTACAGGGAAATCAGGCCGGCGATGCCGAGGAAGGACGCGGCGGACAGGTAGTCGCCAGCGATTGCCCAACCGTTCTGGATACCGGTGACGGAACGGCCGGCGGCGTAGAACTCCGAGGTGGAGTGGGTTTGCCGGGCGGCCCAGTAGGTCACGTACATGGTGATGGCGATGATGGCGCCGAAAACGGCGAAGGTCATCCATTTGAATTCGTCGGCCACCGCGCCGGCGCCGGCAAAGGCGACAGAACTCATGATGGCGAGGGCGGCTGCGCCGCCTATCAATTTCAGATTCATGGTGTCGTCCTTAGTTGATCTTGTGGGCGTCGCGGATGATTTCCGCGGCCATGGCATCGAACTGCTTGTTGGCGCGCACGGCGTAAACAGCGGCGATGGTCCAGGCAACAATGAACTCGGACAGCGCAAACACGATGCCGACATTGACCGGACCCCAGACCTTGATCTTGAACAAATCCTGGAAGTAAGCCGCACCAATCGGGAGCAGGAAGTAATAGACCACCGAGATGATCATCAGGGACCACAGGAAGGCCAGCTTCTTCTTGTGCAGCGCCTGGAAGCGCGGGTCGGCATCGATCGCCGCCCAGTTCATTTCAGCTTGGGACATGAGTAGGACTCCGTTTAGGCAAAGAAAAGCGTCCGCCAAGCACGCGGACAACAGCCCAATACTACGCAGGGCGACTTACGTTGCCCTTACAAAACGGACAATCCAGTATGAAATAATGCAGCGCACAAAATGGATCAGCTCGTCCACTGCGTCATCTGCTGCGCCTTTTCCAGATCGCGCAGCGCCTTGAAGTTGAGGATGTGCTTGGCTTGCAATTTCTCGCGCAGTGCCAGCAGCAATTCGGCGGTGGAGACCGCATCGGCCAGCGCGCTGTGGCGGGCGAAATTACTGATTCCGAAGCGTTGCATCCAGTTGTCCAGCGAACGGTGCGAACGCGCGAGTTCCGGATACAGCGCCGGGCTGACGTAGGCCAGGTCGGCCCAGGCATGGTTGAACTTCAAGCCCAGATAAGTCTTCAGCGCGCGGTCGATCATGGTTTTGTCAAACGCGACATGAAACGCGACCAGCGGCGATTTGCCGAGGAATTCAAGGAAGCTCAACAAGGCCTCCACCGGCGGTACGCCTTCCGCCTGCGCAGTACCGCTGATGCCGTGGATCAGGATGTTTTCCCGGTTGCTGATGCGGCTCTGCTGAAGGACGATTTCCATGCTGTCGGCCAGCCGGATTGTGCCGCCTTCGACCGCCACCGCGCCGATGGCAATGAGCCGGTCGGTGCGCATGTTGAGTCCGCTGGTTTCCACATCTACCACGACATAGCGACTGGCATCGCTGGCGGCAGCAAGATCGGCGGCCGGCAGATCTCGCCAGACTGCAAGTCGTTGCGCCTGCTCGGCGCTGAGTTGCGGTTTTTTGCCGAACAGACGCGTCAGCCAGTTCATAGCTGATAGTCCATCGACAGTTTGGTCTGCAGTTTGCGCGCCTGGCGGAAGGCTTCTTTCAGAATGCGCTTGTCCAGGTTGTTGAAACTGTCCGGATCGACCAGATTGCTGAGCGCTTCCTGGCGTTCGCACTGGTCATGATGCAGGCGCAGGCGCAGCAGTTGAATGAACAGGAAGGCATCGATCCAGGCTTCGGTTTCCTGCGGGCTCATGCGCAGGGCTTCGGCGCTTTCGCGCAGGCGCAGCAGCGTGTTGGTTTGCTTGCCGCCGGCGGCAAGACTGAAAATGCGCGCCGCATCGACGAAGGGCGTGATGCCGTTCAGCTTCAGATCGAGCGTATTGCCTTTGCTGGTGAAGAAATCCCAGACCGAGCCGGATGGTGGCCGGTTGCGCAGCGCGTTTTCCGCCATCTGATGCAGGAAACGGGTGTTCTTGCAGGCGGCGCCACTGAGCCATTCGCGCAGTTCCAGGGCGAGGTGATCGGCGCCGAACAGTGGCCGGAAATCGAAGAAGATCGTGCAATGCAGCAGCGCTTCCGGATCGCCAAGGTTGATCCAGCCTGAGAAGGTCTGTTTCCATTCCTGCAAGGTCAGACACCATTTCGGGTTGGAGGCCATGATCTCGCCCTTGCACAGCGGAAAACCGCA
>JAIFLB010000004.1 GCA_020049245.1 Betaproteobacteria bacterium
ACATGCGCACGATGACCCGCTTCGGCCAGAACGCGCAGGCGATGGTGGCGATGCCCTCGACCAGTTTTTCGACGTAGAAATTGACCGGGTCGCCGTAGCCGTGAATCTTGGCGTCGATGGCGGTTTTTACGTCGTCCGGCATCTTGCGGTATTCCAGCGCCGCGTTCGGGTGGATACCGATGGCGTTGTTGATGATGAATTCCAGCCGCGCCAGGCCGACGCCTTCGTGCGGCAGGGTGCAGAAGTGGAATGCCTGCTCCGGGTTGCCGACGTTCATCATGATCTTCACCGGGATGTCCGGCATGACTTGTGTGACCGTCTCGGTCTTCTCGAACTTGAGCAGACCGTCGTAGACGTAGCCGTCCTCACCCTCGGCACAGGACACGGTGACTGCCTGGCCTTCCTTGATCAGCTTGGTGGCGTTGCCGGTGCCGACCACTGCCGGCACACCGAGTTCGCGCGCGACGATGGCGGCGTGGCAGGTGCGGCCGCCGCGATTGGTGACGATGGCGCTGGCACGCTTCATTACCGGTTCCCAGTCCGGGTCGGTCATGTCGGCAATCAATACGTCGCCGGGTTCCACTTCGTGCATTTGATCGATGCTGGCAATGACGCGCGCTTTTCCCTGGCCGATCTTGCTGCCGATGGCGCGGCCGACGATGATCGTTGGGCCCTTTTCCAGCAGCTTGAAGCGGGTCTGCACGTTGCCGTCGCGTGACTTCACCGTCTCCGGACGCGCTTGCAGGATGTACAGCTTGCCATCGATGCCGTCACGGCCCCACTCGATATCCATCGGTCGACCGTAGTGCTCTTCAATGATCAGCGCGTAGCGCGACAGCTCCAGCAATTCGTCATCGTCCAGCGCAAAGCGATGGCGCAAGCCTATCGGCACATCTTCGATGATGGTGGAACGCTCGGCTTTCGATTCGTGGCCGAACACCATGCGGATCGCCTTTTCGCCGAGTTTCTTGCGCACCACGGCGCGCTTGCCTTCGCGCAGCTTGGGCTTGTGCACGTAGTACTCGTCCGGATTGACCGAACCCTGCACGACGGTTTCGCCCAAACCATAGGAGGCATTGATGAACACCACATCGCGAAAACCGGATTCGGTATCCATGGTGAACATCACGCCGGCGACGCCCAGGTCGGATCGCACCATGCGCTGAATGCCGGCAGACAGCGCCACCACGGCATGTTCAAAATGATTGTGGACGCGGTAGGAAATGGCGCGGTCGTTATAGAGCGAGGCAAAACAAAGCTTCACCGCGTCGATCAGATTGTCCGCGCCCTGAATGTTCAGGTAAGTCTCCTGCTGGCCGGCAAAGGAGGCATCCGGCAGGTCTTCGGCGGTGGCCGATGAGCGCACCGCGAATTGCAGGTCTTCACCCGCTTCCGCGCACATCAGGCGATGGTTGTGGCGAATGCCTGCCTCCAGCCCGGCTGGCAGTGGTGATTGCATCATCCAGCCGCGAATCTCGCGGCCGGCTTCGGCCAGCGCCTGCGTGTCATCGACATTGAGCGTGGTCAACTTGGCGGCAATGCGATCTGCAAGTCCGTTATGAGATAAATATTCACGAAACGCATCGGCGGTGGTGGCAAAGCCGCCGGGAACGCGGACGCCTTTGTCAGTCAGGTTGTGGATCATCTCCCCGAGGGAAGCATTTTTGCCGCCAACCTTGTCCACATCATGCATGGACAGGGTTTCAAAGCGCGCTATATAGTCAAACGAGTGGTCCATTTTGTGTCCTCGATAAACATTGACTGAAGCGTCGCTTCCTTCCCGGCATACACCCTCCATGACACCTGCACGTCCGGTCTACTTCATCTCCGATCACACGGGCATCACAGCCGAGATCATTGGCAAGAGTCTGCTCTCCCAATTTCCCAGCGAAGCGTTCGCGCAAGTGAGTTTACCCTTCGTCGACTCACTCGAAAAAGCGAATTCTGCAGCGCAGCAAGTTTGCGATGCCTGGAAGCTTTCAAACATAAAACCCTTAGTGTTTTCAACGCTTACCGACCCCGCCGCACGTGCAGCATTGGATGCTTGCGGCGCGGTGGTGATGGACATCTACGGCCACTTTCTGAACATGATGGTGGGCGAAATCGGCTATCCGCCGGAACCGCTGCGCGGCCGCTTTCACGGCATGTCGGACGACAACTCCTACCGCAGCCGCATCGATGCGGTGAACTTCGCGCTGGCGGCGGATGACGGACTCGGTCTGGAGAAATACCAGCGCGCCGACCTGATCCTGGTTGGCGTTTCACGCAGCGGCAAAACGCCAACCTCGCTGTATATGGCGATGCAATACGGTTTGTGCGTCGCCAATTACCCGCTGACACCTGAGAATTTTGACGGTTCGACTGGCTCGCCGCATGGCCTGCCGAAATCGTTGCAGCCGTTCCGCGCCAAGCTGCGCGGGCTGACATTGGCACCGGAACGGCTGGCGCAGATTCGTTCCGAACGCCGGCCGAACAGTGCGTATGCGTCCATCGAAACCTGCAAAAAAGAGCTCAAGCAGGCTGAATTACTGATGCGCAGCGAAGGCATTCCGATCGTCGATTCAACCCATCGCTCGATCGAAGAAATCTCGACCATGATCAAGCATTCGTTGAGCAGCGATCGGAAGAACTGAGGCAGGCCGGCACTATTGGCGGATGGCGCTTTCGTTTTTCCGTCGTACCCCGGCTGCCTTTACAATCTGCCGCACGCAATCAACTCGCAGGAAACCCATGAGCAATATCGACTATCTGGCCATCACCGCCTCGGGCGAAGACAAGATCGGCCTGGTGCAACGCTTCACCAGCCGCATCGTCGAAGCCGGCTGCAATATCGAAGAATCGCGCATGGCCGTGCTGGGCAGCCAGTTCTCCATCCTGATGCTGATCTCCGGCCCGTGGAATGCGTTGTCGAAACTGGAAGACCGCCTCGGCCAGGTCGGCGAGGAACTCGGCCTCAGCATCCTGCACAAGCGCACCCGCCCGGCCGAACGCAAAGTGCCGCTGGTACCTTACCGGGTCAATGTGGTGGCGATGGATCATCCCGGCATCGTGCATAACCTGGCCGACTTTTTTGCCCGCCAGGGCATCAATATCGAAGAATTGATTACCGAGACCTACCCGGCGCCGCACACCGGCACGCCGATGTTCTCGGTCAACATCACGGTCGGCATTCCGGCCGACATGCATTTGCCGACCCTGCGCGGCGATTTCTTCGACTATTGCGACAACCTGAATCTCGATGCGGTAATGGAACCTGCGCGGGACTGAGGCGCCAACATGAAGCCTCAGTCAGGCCGTCTTGCTTTTCCGGAGGACGAGAATCGCCACCCCTGGCTTGCATTGCTGCTGGAAATCCAGCACCTGACCAATCAGGGCGTCAGCAAAGCGATCAAAGCCGACGGTCGCAAACTGGCGTGTGGCCGTGGTTGTGCCAGTTGTTGCCGGACACATACCGACATCCCGGTGTATCCGCTCGAATTGATGGGCATTGCCTGGTATGCCAGCGAGAAATTGAGCGGCGAACTGCGCGACCGCGTCAGGCAACAGTTGCTGCAACATCGTGACCTTGGCGCCTGTCCGTTTCTGGTCGATGAAGCCTGTGCCATTCACCCGCTGCGCCCCATGGCTTGCCGTCAGTTCAATGTTTTCAACACGGTCTGCGCGGTGGGCGAAGATGCCTTTCACACCCGTCTTGCCGACGTGCTGAAACCGGATCTGAAATTGAAGAATGAAGCCCTGCGCGAAATGTTGCGGCATCACAAGATCACCGATGGCCGTGAACGCCGCCGCCTGGTGGAAACCGGTGAAGTTCACCGCCTGGCCCAAAGCCTGCGCGAAATGCGCTGGGAAACCCTGGCCGCGCGCATGGCAGCTCTCCCAGCACCCCGCCCAGTCTGAACACACGCATGCTGCGAAGATGAACTTATCAAACCGTTACGAATGACCCTGCCATGAGCCACAAACATGAACATCTGCTGCACAGCATTTTTCAGGATCCGATCAGCGGCAACATCCATTGGCGCGACATCGAATCGCTTCTGAATCACCTTGGCGCCGAGATCGAACCCATCCAGGGCGCGCGAATTCGCGTCGTGTTGAATGGTGTCGAGGGCGTTCTGCATCACCCGCACCACAGCAATGTGCTGCAACGGCAGGATGTGAAAAACCTGCGTCAATATCTGGCTTCGGCGCGCGTCACGCCTTCGCTTTACGAAATCGGAAAGAAGGATTGAACGGGTGAAATTTCTCCATACCGCGCCGCTGTTGGCGCGCTGGCTGCTGTTTTGTCTGTGCATCGCCAGCCCCTATGTCTTGGCAACCGACGAACCCCCTGCCACGCCCGCCAGCGAAATGGCCCTTTCGCCCGAGTTCACCACCTGGCTGGCACAACTGCGTCAGGATGCGCTGCGACAAGGCATCAGCAACAAAACGTTTGATCAGGCGCTGGCCGGGTTTCAACCCATCCCGCGCGTCATCGAGCTGGATCAGCGGCAACCTGAATTTGTCGATACGTTCTGGAACTACCTTGACCGCCGCGTCGAGAACCGGCGCGTCGCGCAAGGTAAGGAGCATCTGCGCGCACACGCAAAATTGCTGCGCTCTGTGCAATCCAAACATGGCATTCCAGCGTCGGTCTTGGTTGCATTCTGGGGTCTGGAGACAAATTACGGTGGCACCACGGGTAACTTTCCGGTCCCGCTCGCGCTTGCGACCCTGGCCTATGACAACCGACGCAGCGAATTCTTTCGCAGAGAGTTGCTGAATGCGCTGTCCATCCTGGAACAGGGCCACATCGGCTTGGGCGACATGAATGGCTCCTGGGCCGGTGCAATGGGGCAGATGCAGTTCATGCCGTCCACCTTCCTGCACTATGCCGTCGATGGCGATGGCAACGGACGCAAGGATATCTGGCGTTCACTGCCTGACGCGTTTCACTCCGGCGCCAATTACCTGAAGAAAATTGGTTGGCGCTCGAATGAAATCTGGGGACGGGAAGTGCTGTTGCCGGAAGGTTTTGACTTTGAATCGGCCCGCCCTGAAATCAAGCGGCCGTTGCACGAATGGGCGGCGCTGGGCGTGCGCAAAGCCGATGGCAAGCCACTGCCAAGAACCAAACAGATCGGCGCAATCGTGGTGCCGCAAGGCCACGACGGTCCGGCATTTCTGGTTTACCGAAATTTCGATGTGATCATGGAATGGAACCGTTCGATCAATTACGCGCTGGCGGTCGGTCACCTGGCCGACCGGATCACCGGCGCGCCGGCTTTGGCGCTGGGGCGTAACGTCGATAACCAGCGCCTGACGCGCGATCAGTTGATGCAAATCCAGCATCAGCTCAGCCAATTGGGCCTCGATCCCGGCAATATCGACGGCATTCCCGGCTCGAAAACCCGGCTGGCGATTCGTGCCTACCAGAAAGCCGCCGGCTTGCCGCCGGATGGCCATGCTTCCGCCAGCTTGCTGGAGTTCATGAAAAAGGAATCGTCCAGCACCGCGCCGGCAGGTGTCTGAGATTCTGCCGCAGAAAACCCGACGCCGGCTTGTTGCAGTTCAGCGCTTGCCGCCGCCGGAAGCGCGCATCAGCACCCAATCCATCGCCCGCACCGGCAGAAAACGCTTCAGCCACCAGAACGCAACCGCCGGCACGGTGACCGGGTAACGCGAACGCGGGAACGGGTTTTCCAGTGCATGCACCACTTTCTCCAGCACGGCTTCCGCCGGCAGCGTGAACGGCGCGGCGGGGCCAGGTTTGTTCAGGCGTTCGAGTTGTGATTCGTACTCGGCACGATGCACGCTGTTGCGCCAATCGATATGTTTTTCGAAATGCGGCACGCAGTTTTCGCGAAAGCGTGACGTGATCGGGCCGGGTTCGACCAGCGCGACATGGATGCCGCTGCCATGCAGTTCCTGGCGCAGCGTGTCGGTCAGCCCTTCCAGCGCAAATTTCACCGCGACATAGGCGCCGCGATAGGGAAACGCCGAGTAACCCAGCACCGACATCACCGGAATGACGCGGTTGGTCAATTCCAGCCAGCCGAACAGATTGGTTTCGAACTGTTCGCGCATCGCATCGCGGGTCAGGTCTTCCACCGCACCGACCTGACCGAAGCCGCCGTTGTTGAACAGCGCGTCGAGCCGGCCGCCGGTTTCCGCCAGCACGGCATCGACCGCAACCTGAATCGAAGCCGAATCATTCAGATCGAGCAGCAGGCTGTGCATGCCTTCGGCTTGCAGGCGTTCGACATCTTCCGGCTTGCGCGCGGTGGCAAACACGCGCCAGCCGCGCTCGCTCAAACCGCGTGCGACGGTGGCGCCGATGCCGGTGGAACAACCGGTGATCAGGAGACTTCTCATCTGTTCGCTATGCCGCTGGCTGCGCCGCCGACCGACCGAGCAAACGCATCAGCCGAACATGGCCGGACTCGTAATACGACAACATCGCCGGTAGCCAGAGCAGCGCCAGAATGGTGGTAAAGGCGAGGCGAAGTGGCCATCGGAATCAGGAATTGCGCCTGCAACGAGGTTTCAAACATCAACGTGGAAAGACCGCCGATGGTGGTCAGCGAGGTCAGCAGGATGGCGCGCAAGCGCAGGCAGGCAGCGTTGATCAGCGCCTCCTTCACCGGCATCCCCTTCTCCCGCTGATGCCGGTAGAACTCGACCAGCACGATGGAATCGTTGACCACGATGCCGGACAGGCCGAACAGGCCGAACATCGACAGGATGGTCAGATCGATGCCCATCAGCCAGTGGCCCGTGATGGCGCCGACCAAGCCAAACGGAATCGCCAGCATGATGATGATCGGCCAGCCGTAATGGCCGAACACCCAGGCCAGCACGATGTA
>JAIFLB010000139.1 GCA_020049245.1 Betaproteobacteria bacterium
AAATACGCCGCACTATGCGATGTGTTCGTAATGGACGCCTTCGGCACCGCGCACCGCGCCGAAGCATCCACCTATGGCATCGCCCAGTACGCACCCACCGCCTGCGCCGGTATGCTGGTATCGGAAGAATTGCTGGCGCTGGATAAAGCCTTGGCCAACCCGGCTCGCCCGATGGTCGCCATCGTCGGCGGATCCAAGGTTTCGACCAAACTGACCGTGCTGGAAGCACTGTCCGAGAAGTGCGAACAACTGGTTGTTGGCGGCGGTATTGCCAACACCTTCCTGGCCGCTACCGGCAAGAATGTCGGTAAGTCGCTGTGTGAGCACGATCTGGTGCCCACCGCACAGGCGCTGATCAGCAAGATGACCGCGCGTGGCGCCACTATCCCAATCGCCGTAGACGTCGTTTGCGGCAAGAAATTCGATGCCGCCGAGCCGGCTGTCGCCAAGGCTGCCGGCGATGTGTCTGATGACGACATGATCTTCGACATCGGCCCGAAATCCGCTCAGGAACTGGTTGACATCATCATGAAGGCGGGCACCGTGGTCTGGAATGGCCCGGTCGGCGTGTTTGAATTTGATCAGTTTGGTGAAGGCACCAAGGCGATTGCGATGGCCATCGCCAATACCAAGGCATTCACGCTGGCAGGTGGTGGCGACACTATCGCCGCCATCCAGAAGTACGATATTTACGACAAGGTGTCTTACATCTCGACCGCTGGTGGCGCATTCCTGGAATACCTGGAAGGCAAAGTGTTGCCAGCCGTGGATATTCTGGAAAAGCGGGCGGCCGGCTGATTCAGTAGGAACGACGGGACGCCAATGGCGCCCGCGACATCCTTTTTCGCGGGCATGCCCGTTCCTACGATTTCAGGATAAAAAATGCTGCGCAGAACAAAAATTGTCGCCACCCTGGGTCCAGCGTGTTCGGACCCGAAAATTCTGGACAAGATGATCGAAGGCGGGGTGGATGTGGTCCGCCTCAACTTTTCTCACGGCACCCCGGAAGAACATCAACAACGCTGTGAACTGGTGCGTTCGCTGGCCAAGACGCGTGGCCGCGCGGTCGGCGTCCTGGTTGATCTGCAAGGTCCCAAAATTCGTATCGGCAAGTTCAAGGATGGCAAGATCACGCTGAATCCAGGGGATCAGTTCATCCTGGATGCCACCTGTGAACTCGGCGACCAGACCCGGGTCGGTCTCGACTACAAAGAACTCATCAACGATGTGGCGCGCGGCGCCACGCTGTTGCTCGACGATGGCCGCATCGAAATGTGGGTCGAGGAAGTGAATGGCCATGAAGTCTTTTGCAAGGTCGTGCAAGGCGGCGTGTTGTCGAATAACAAAGGCATCAACCGCAAGGGTGGTGGGCTTTCTGCCTCGGCGCTGACTGAAAAGGACATGGATGACATCAAGACTGCCGCGCTGATCAAGGCGGATTATCTTGCCATCTCGTTTCCTCGTTCCGCTGCCGATGTCGAACTGGCGCGTGGATTGCTGCACGCGGCAGGTGGCAAAGCATGGATAGTCGCCAAAATTGAACGTGCCGAGGCGATTGAGGCATTGGAAGAAATCGTCCAAGCCTCTGACGCGATCATGGTCGCGCGTGGTGATCTCGGCGTCGAGGTCGGTGACGCGGCCGTGCCGGCTTTGCAGAAACGGATGATCCGCACCGCGCGCGAGCAGAACAAGGTGGTGATCACCGCGACTCAGATGATGGAGTCGATGATTTCCAGCCCGATCCCGACTCGCGCTGAAGTTTCCGATGTGGCGAATGCGGTGCTGGATGGCACCGATGCGGTGATGCTGTCGGCGGAAACGGCCGCTGGCCTGTATCCGGTGGAAGCCATTTCCGCGATGAACCGGGTCTGTCTGGAAGCTGAGAAAGAGCTCGAAGCCTCATTTGGCAATCGCATGCTGGATCATGGATTCCTGCGCGTGGATGAGGCTATTGCAATGTCAGCAGCCTTTACCGCGCTTCACCTCAACATCAAGGCGATCGCCGCGATGACCCAGTCCGGCTCGACCGCTTTGTGGATGTCGCGCATCAGCACGCATGTGCCAATCTATGCCTTGACGCCCGAAACCGAAACCCGTAGAAAAGTGACTCTCTTCCGCGGCGTCTACCCGGTGAATTTCCGTCCTTCGACCAACGAGCGCGATCAGTTGCTGTCCGAGGCTGAAGATGAACTTAGACGACGGGGCGCGGTCCGTAACGGCGACCTGATTCTGCTCACCATCGGCGAGCCGATCGGGAAACCCGGCGGCACCAATACCATGAAGATCGTTCGCGTCGGCGAACATAAAAAAGCTTGATTACGTTCACTCTTACGCTTACCCAATAGGAGATTTACAGATGGCTCTGATTTCCCTGCGTCAACTGCTCGACCACGCCGCCGAAAATGGCTACGGCCTGCCGGCTTTCAACGTCAACAACATGGAACAAGTCCAGGCAATCATGCAGGCTGCCGACGCCGCCAACAGCCCGGTGATTTTGCAGGGTTCCGCCGGCGCGCGTTCCTACGCCGGTGAGCCGTTCCTGCGTCACCTGATCCTGGCTGCGATCGAGCAATACCCGCACATCCCGGTCTGTATGCACCAGGATCACGGCGCATCGCCCAGCATCTGCTTCCGTTCCATCCAGTCCGGCTTCAGTTCGGTGATGATGGACGGTTCCCTCGGTACCGACGGCAAGACCCCTTCCACCTACGAATACAACGTGGCGACTACCGCCCATGTGGCTGAACTGGCACATGCCTGCGGCGTCTCCGTCGAAGGCGAGCTGGGTTGCCTGGGTTCCCTGGAAACCGGTAAAGCAGGCGAAGAGGATGGTCATGGCGCCGAAGGCGTGCTGGATCATTCCGCGCTGCTGACCGATCCGGATGAAGCGGCTGATTTTGTCGCCAAGACCAAGGTTGACGCGTTGGCCATCGCCATCGGCACCAGCCACGGCGCATACAAGTTCACCCAGAAACCCACCGGCAAGGTGCTGCGTATCGATCGCGTGAAAGAAATTCACGCCCGTATCCCCAGCGTCCATCTGGTCATGCACGGTTCCTCTTCGGTGCCGGAAGATTGGCTGGCGATCATCAACAGCTACGGCGGCGACATGGGCCAGACCTACGGCGTGCCGGTTAGCGAAATCGTTGAAGGCATCAAGAACGGCGTGCGCAAGGTCAACATCGACACCGACCTGCGTATGGCGTCCACCGGCGCGATCCGCAAGCATCTGGCCGAGAACAAGTCCAACTTCGACCCGCGCAAGTTCCTGAAAGACGCTACCAAGGCGATGAGCGGCATCTGCCAGGCGCGCTATGAAGCCTTCGGCGCAGCGGGTATGGCGAGCAAGATCTCCAAGGTTTACAACTTGGAAGAGATGCAGAAGCGTTACGACAAGGGCGAACTCGATCCGAAGATCAACTGATTCGGCTAGTCATTTTGCTGTTGTCTGAAGCCGGTAGCGGGGATTCTCGCTGCCGGTTTTTCTTTTTACGGTATCTGATAACGGTATCCGCATGAACACCTTATTTGAATCTTCCATCCAGTCCCTGCCTTTGCTGCACAAGGGCAAAGTACGCGATATCTATGGCATCGATGACCAGCGCATGCTGATCGTGACCACGGATCGACTCTCCGCCTTCGATGTCGTGCTGCCGACCCCGATACCGGGCAAGGGCCAGATACTCACCGCAGTCGCCGATTTCTGGTTTGCCAAACTGGCCCACATCATGCCGAATCAGCTGACCGGCGATGCACCCGAGTCGGTGGTTGCACCAGCCGAACGGGATCAGGTGGCTGGCCGTGCCATCGTGGTCAAGCGGCTCAAGGCCTTGCCGGTAGAAGCCATTGTGCGCGGCTATCTGGTTGGTTCCGGCTGGTCTGAATACAAGCAAAATGGAAAGGTCTGCGGCATTCCATTACCGGACAACATGCAACTGGCCGATCGTCTGCCGGTGCCTTTGTTCACACCTTCGACCAAGGCGGCAATTGGCGAGCATGATGAAAATATCGATTTCGAGCGTTGCCAGGCGTTGCTTGGCAACGATATTGCCGCTCAGGTGCGTGACGCCTCGATCGCTTTATACACGGCGGCGGCGGAATTCGCGCTGACTCGCGGCATCATCATTGCCGATACGAAATTCGAATTCGGACTTGATGCGAAAGGAAAGTTGACGCTGATTGATGAAGTGCTGACACCGGATTCATCCCGCTTCTGGCCGCTCGATCAGTATCGAGTCGGCGAAAATCCACCCAGTTATGACAAGCAGTATGTGCGGGATTGGTTGACTGCATCGGGCTGGAACAAACAGGCGCCGGGACCGGAGTTGCCACCGGAAATCGTGGCGCGTACCGCCGAGAAATATCACGAAGCCTTGCGATTGTTGACGACCTGAAACGGTGGTGTGAGGCCAGTGCTGGTGACTGCCAGTTCACTTCATGCCAAAGCGGTTCATCAGGTCGTACAACGTTGGGCGTGAAACGCCGAGCAGCTCGGAAGCCTGGGCGACACTGCCGTTACACCGCGCCAGTGCCTTGATTACCGCATTGCGTTCGGCTTCATCACGCACTTGACGCAAGTTGAGTGGTTCGTTGTCACTGTTTTCTTGGTGGGCAAGGCCAAGGTCGGCCAAAGTCACTTTGGGGCCATCCGACATGATCACGGCGCGTTTGATCGTGTTCTCCATCTCGCGCACATTGCCGGGCCAGCGGTGCGCTTCAATGGCTTGCAAGGCTTCCGGTGAGAAACCTCGCAAGCTGCGGCCTTGGGCTTGCACCATGCGCTCGAGAAAAGCATGCGCCAGTAACGAACTGTCGCCCTGTCTTTCGCGTAGCGGCGGGATATGCACGGAAATCTCGGACAGGCGATAGAACAGATCCTCACGGAACTGCCCGCTCTTGATCTGTTCCGCCAGGTTCTGGTGGGTTGCCGCCACGACACGGACATCGACCGGAATTTCACCACGCCCGCCAAGGCGCTCGATCACCCGCTCTTGCAGAAAACGGAGCAGTTTGGCTTGCAAAGACATCGGTAAGTCACCGATTTCATCAAGAAACAAGGTGCCGCGATGGGCGAATTCGATCTTGCCGATGGTTTGTTTGGACGCACCGGTGAAAGCGCCTTTTTCATAACCAAAGAGCTCTGATTCGAGCAAATTGTCGGGAATGGCGGCACAGTTGATGGCGACGAAGCGCTCCTTGATACGCGGCGAAAGTTCATGCAGGCCGCGCGCAAGCACTTCCTTGCCGGTGCCGGATTCGCCCAGCAGCAATACCGAGGCATCGCTTGGCGCAACCTTTTCGATCGTACGGCAGACCTTGAGCATGTCCGGGTCGCAGGTGATCAATCCTTGCAAGGGTTCGGAACGGGTGCGCTGGATCAGCGCGCGGTTTTCCTGCTCAAGTTCATAGACGCGGAAGGCACGCTCGATGATCAGTTTGAGAATCTGCTCTTCAAACGGTTTGTGATAGAAGTCGAATGCCCCAAGGCTGATTGCCTGGATGGCATTGGCCCGGTCCTGATTGCCGGTGACGACGATGATTTTCGAATTGGGGCAGAGTTGCAGGATTTGTTGCAGTGTCGCCAGACCTTCGGTCGCGCCATCCGGGTCGGGCGGCAAGCCGAGATCGAGCAACACAACCGCCGGCTCGAAACGGCGCAATTGCACCAGAGCCGATTCCCTGTTTTCGGCCGGGAGAACTTCGTAGTCGTCGAGGCTCCATTTGATCTGCTTCTGAAGACCGACATCGTCCTCTACCAGCAGAATCTTCGGGGATTTATCGCTTGATTTATCACTCATGGCTTTGCTTCGGTGATTAGCGGCAAACGCACTATGAACTGGGTGCCGCGGCCAAGTGTGCTGGTCACCTGAATGGTGCCATTCAGTTCTTGCACATATTCCTTGCATTCATAAGCCCCGATACCCA
>JAIFLB010000031.1 GCA_020049245.1 Betaproteobacteria bacterium
TGCGCGCCATGCGCTCCTTGTCGCCCGGCCAGCGACGCGCCACTTCGGTCAGGAAGCGGGCGTTGATTTCGTAAACAATCTCCATCAGACGCGGCAGCAATTGGGAGAACAAGCGCACCGACCATTTTTCCAGAGCTTCCGGGAGTAGCGTGTGATTGGTGTAGGCCATGGTTTGCCGGGTGATGTCCCAGGCTTCGTCCCACTCCAGGCCATACTCATCCATCAACAAGCGCATCAACTCGGGGACCGCGCAGGTCGGATGGGTATCGTTCAACTGAAAGCAGTTCTTCGCCGCAAACTGTCTGAAATCGCGGCCATGACGGCGCTCCCAGCCTTCCAGCACATCCTGCAGGCTGGCCGAAGCAAGGAAATATTGCTGGCGCAAACGCAGCGCCTTGCCGTTCTCGCTGGCATCGTTCGGGTAGAGCACCATGGTGATGTTCTCGGCCGCGTTCTTGGACGCCACCGATTCGGTGTAGGAGCCGGCATTGAACTCGCCGAGATCGAATTCATCCGTGGCCGAGGCGCTCCACAGACGCAGCACGTTGACCGTGTCGTTCTTGTAGCCGGGAATCGGCGTGTCATACGGCACTGCCAGCACATCCTGCGACTCAATCCAGCGCGTATGCTGGCGCCCCTTGGCATCGCGGAAGTGCTCGATGCGGCCGTAATACTGAACGCGACGGGTATGCTCCGGCCGCTCCACTTCCCACGGGTTGCCGTCGCGCAGCCAGTGATCCGGCTCTTCGATCTGACGGCAGTTTTCCACATGCTGGCGGAACATGCCGTATTCATAGCGGATACCGTAGCCCATCACCGGCAATTGCAGGCTGGCGCAGCTATCCAGGAAACAGGCGGCGAGGCGACCGAGGCCGCCATTGCCGAGACCGGCGTCGTGTTCGACATCGATCATTTCTTCCAGATCAAGACCCAGGCGATGCAGTGTCGGCTCGATGGTCTCACCCAGCCCGAGATTGAGCAGCGCGTTGTTCAGCGTGCGGCCCATGAGAAATTCCAGCGACAGGTAATACGCATGTTTGGCGTCCGCTTCCTCATAGGCGTAGCGGGTGCGCTTCCAGCGCTCCATCAATCGATCGCGCAACGCCAGGGAAAGGGCATGATAAGGGTAATGCGAGGAGCGGCAGTTCTTGTCGCGGCCGAGAAAATTGCCGAAGTAACGCCGGATATCCAGCGCCAAAGCTTCCGAATCCATGCCCAATCGAGGCACTTCAAACAGCTCGGGAGTCGGCTGGCTGGCACGTAGGGGCTTGAGACTGCTGTTTTTCTGATTCATGGTGAGCATCCAGTTATTTTTGTGTCGAACAGGGTCTAGCGTAATCGCTGCACGTTGAAATGTGAACCGCGGCCGTCACTCCGCGTGCAAAGCCTTGGCTCATTGTCGCGTGCGAAAGAACTGAATCGGCGCAGTTTTGATCTCTTGCGCGCGTTGATTGATCACACCGCGTTTAAGCTTGCCCACCACATGCATTTCACACGCCTTGCAGTCGAAACGCAGCGTCAGTTTTTCGCTGCCATTGATCAGGCTGAGCGGTTCGGCGCGGACCGTACCGTGCACGCCGGTGACGCCAATCGTTTGTTTCGGGCACAGGCTGAGCGAGTAGCGGACGCAATGCTTGGTGATCATCAACGAAACCTCGCCTTCCTCCTCGTGGCTTTCATAGGCGGCGGCGATCAGTTTGACGCCGTGCCGGGCATAGAAGTCGCGGGCGCGGCTGTTGAACACATTGCCCAGATAGCTGAGGCTGTCTTCCGGGTAGTTGGCGGGCTTTGGCGTCGCGCGTGGAAGACGTTCAAACGCCATGCGGCGCGCGGTTTCCAGCTTTTCCACCGCCTCGCGCCTGAGCGCATTGATCGCTGAGGCCGGCACAAACCAGGCTTGCGACAGGTTGAGATTGATGTCGATCGGCTGGAAGATCGTGGCGCCCAGCTTGGCCAGGTTTTCGCGCAAACCAGCTTCGGCGCGGGCGGCATCCTTGGCGATTTCCTTCGTCACTCCAGTTGCGGCACGGGCCGTGTTGCCCTCTTCATCGGTCAGCGTCAGCGCCAGACCGTCCGCCGTTTCGTCCAGATTCAGCCAGACGCCGATGCGACGCTCGCTCGATTTCCTGTCCAGCGCGCGCTGCCAGTTCATGTCGCGATTGCGGTTGATTTCGATGCCGGCGCGCAGGTCTTTCAGCTCGGTTATCGGGTCGTTCGGCTGCACGCGCCAGCGGTTGTTTCCCAACGCCTGTGCCGTATTGATCGCCATGCCGACCAGTTCTTTTTGCAGATCAAAGTAGCAAAGGCCATCGCCATTGTTCAGCTGCGCATCGGTTTCAATCTCCACCCAATCCAGCCCGACCTTCAGCACATGGCCAATCGGCAAACCCGGATTCTTCGGGCTGTCGAAAGCGCCAATGTCGAGCTTGCGACCCTGTACAAAATAGTCGGTAGAGCCACGATTGAAGTTCAGGTCCGGGTCCGGTGAGAAGGTGAACGTGCATTCACCGCTGGAAGCGCGCGCCAACTCGGGACGTCGTTCCAGGATGTCATCCAGCAGCGTGCGGTAATGGGCGGTGATGTTTTTCACGTAGCCCATATCCTTATAGCGGCCTTCGATCTTGAAGCTGCGGATGCCGGCGTCGATCAACGCTTCCAGGTTGTCGCTCTGGTTGTTGTCCTTCAGCGACAGCACATGCTTGTCGTGCGCCACGATACGTCCCTTGGCGTCGGCCACCTGATACGGCAGCCGGCAGGCCTGGCTGCAATCGCCGCGATTGGCGCTGCGGCCGGTATGCGCGTGACTGATGTAACACTGGCCGCTGTAGGCGACGCACAACGCACCGTGGATGAAGAATTCCAGCGTGGCGCTGGTTTGCGCACGGATCGCGGTGATCTGTTCCAGCGTCAGCTCGCGCGCCAGCACCAGCTGCGACAGGCCGACATCCTGCAGAAAGCGCGCCTTCTCCGGCGTGCGGATGTCGGTCTGCGTGCTGGCATGCAACTGGATCGGCGGCAGGTCGAGTTCCAACAGCCCCATATCCTGGATGATCAGCGCATCAACGCCGGCGTCGTACATCTGCCAGACCAGTTTGCGCGCCGCTTCCAGCTCGTCGTCGCGCAGGATGGTGTTGAGCGTGGCGAAGATGCGCGCGTTGAAGCGGTGCGCGTGTTTCACCAGCCGGGCGATGTCGGCCACGCTGTTGTCGGCGCTGCTACGCGCGCCAAACGACGGGCCGCCGATATACACCGCATCGGCGCCGTGATTGACCGCTTCAATGCCGATATCGGCATCGCGCGCCGGAGCGAGAAGTTCAAGTTGATGGTTTTGCATGGCGCGGATTATCGCCCGGGATGGCCGCGCTTATTTACCCACTCTCGCTTTCTGACCTTATTGCTGCACTTCAACGGGCAACAAGCCCCAATCCCCCATTGGCGCGCAGGAAGAACCATCCCGCTGAGTCAGGAGGAAATCCAGGAATGCCTGTGCCACCACCGAGATCTGCCGCCCCGCCGGATGCACTGCATACCAATGGCGCTGGATCGGAAAGCCTTCGACGTCGAGCACCGCGAACTGGCCGGGCTGATGCAAGGTGAGTGCATGACTGGACAGCGCAGAAATGCCCAGGTCGGCCAGAATGGCCTGCTTGATCGCCTCGTTGCTGCCCAGTTCCAGGCGCGGGCGTATCGTCAGGCCGTGATCATGGAACAGCTCTTCAATCGCTTTTCGGGTGCCGGAACCGGCTTCGCGCATGACCCAGGGTTCCCGCGCCAGGCGCTCCAGTGTCAGGCGTTTCTCGCGCGTCAGCGGGTGGCCAGGAGCGGCGAGGACGACGATGGGGTTGTCCATGATTGGTGTGGCGATCACGTCGATCTCAACCGGCGGTGTGCCGAGCAGATAGAGGTCGTCCAGGTTGGCTGCCATGCTGGCCAGCACCTGTTCCTTGTTGGTAACACGTAACGAGACGTCGATACCCGGATGCAGCTTGGCGAACTCGCCCAACAGGCGAGGCGCGAAGTAGGACGCAGTGGTGATCGCCATCAGCTTGAGCTTGCCTTTTTTCAGGCCTTGCCGCTCCGCCACCGACATGGTGTAGCGTTCGAGGATGGCGAAGATTTCGTGCGTCGCCTGCGCCAGTTCGCGACCGTCCTCGGTCAGCGAGACCTTTTTGCCGATCTGCTCCAGTAGTGGCGCGCCGACGATATCGGTAAGCTTTTTGATCTGCATCGAAACCGTGGGCTGGGTCAGATAGAGCGCTTCGGAAGCGCGCGTGAAGCTGCCCAGACGAGCAATGGCTTCGAAGATTTCGAGTTGGCGAAAAGTGGTGTGGTGGCGCATGGCAACCTCGTTCTAGCGGCGATAACCATAGATTAAACACTATCGTCATGATAGAAAAACATGACTGTTATTTATGTAGCATCATCGCCAATATGCGCCCCACTTCGAATCGTCCTGAGCGCGGTTCGTTGGCCCAACCCAAATCCCCATAAGGAGCGATACATGGCTGTGAAGACCTACAACGCTGGCGTCAAAGAATACCGCCAGACCTACTGGACCCCGGATTACACCCCGCTGGATACCGACATCCTGGCTTGCTTCAAGATCACCCCGCAGCCGGGCGTGGATCGTGAAGAAGTTGCCGCCGCCGTTGCCGCCGAATCTTCAACCGGTACCTGGACCACGGTGTGGACCGACCTGCTGACCGACCTGGATTACTACAAGGGCCGCGCCTATCGCATCGAAGACGTGCCCGGCGACGACACCTGTTTCTACGCCTTCGTGGCCTACCCGATCGACCTGTTCGAAGAAGGTTCCGTGGTCAACGTGCTGACCTCGCTGGTCGGCAACGTGTTCGGCTTCAAGGCCCTGCGCGCCCTGCGTCTGGAAGACATCCGCTTCCCGATCGCCTACGTCAAGACCTGCGGCGGCCCGCCGGCCGGTATCCAGGTCGAACGTGACCGCATGAACAAGTATGGCCGTCCGCTGCTGGGCTGCACCATCAAACCGAAGCTGGGTCTGTCCGCCAAGAACTACGGCCGTGCAGTTTACGAGTGTCTGCGCGGCGGTCTGGACTTCACCAAGGACGACGAGAACGTCAACAGCCAGCCGTTCATGCGTTGGCGTGACCGTTTCGCCTTCGTGCATGAAGCCACGATGAAGGCGGAACGTGAGACCGGCGAGCGCAAGGGTCACTACCTGAACGTCACCGCGCCGACCCCGGAAGAAATGTACAAGCGGGCCGAGTTCGCCAAGGAAATCGGCGCACCGATCATCATGCACGACTACCTGACCGGCGGTCTGACGGCCAACACCGGCCTGGCCAACTGGTGTCGCGACAACGGCATGCTGCTGCACATCCACCGCGCCATGCACGCCGTGCTCGACCGCAACCCGCACCACGGTATTCACTTCCGCGTGTTGACCAAGGTGCTGCGTTTGTCCGGTGGTGACCACCTGCACTCCGGTACCGTTGTCGGCAAGCTGGAAGGCGACCGCGAAGCGACCCTGGGCTGGATCGACACCATGCGTGACGAGTTCATTCCGGAAGACCGTAGCCGCGGCCTGTTCTTCGATCAGGACTGGGGTTCCATGCCCGGCGTGATCCCGGTTGCTTCCGGCGGTATCCACGTCTGGCACATGCCGGCGCTGGTCAGCATCTTCGGCGACGACTCCGTGCTGCAGTTCGGTGGCGGTACCTTGGGCCACCCGTGGGGCAACGCCGCCGGCGCCGCCGCCAACCGCGTCGCGCTGGAAGCCTGTGTCGAAGCCCGCAACCAGGGTCGCGCCATCGAGAAGGAAGGCAAGGACATCCTGACCGCCGCCGCCGCGCACAGCCCGGAACTGAAGATCGCCATGGAAACCTGGAAAGAGATCAAGTTCGAGTTCGACACCGTCGACAAGCTGGACGTCGCCCACAAGTCGATCCGGGATCCAGAACCCAAATTGAAAGGAACGCAAATGTCTGAAGTGATGGATTACAAAAGCCGCCTGAGCGACCCCGCCAGCCGCAAGTTCGAGACCTTCTCCTACCTGCCCGCGATGACTGCGGACAACATCCGCAAGCAGGTCGAGTATCTGGTGAAGAAGGGTTGGAACCCGGCGATCGAGCATATCGAACCCCAGTACCTGATGGACTCCTACTGGTACATGTGGAAGCTGCCGATGTTCGGTGAAACCGATGTCGACCGCGTTCTGGCTGAAGCCGAAGCCTGCCACAAAGCCAACCCGGATAACCACGTGCGTCTGATTGGTTACAACAACTTCAACCAGTCGCAGGGTGCCGCGATGGTGATCTTCCGCGGCAAGACGGTTTAACTCGCGCGGCGGTAAGCAGTATCCGGCCCCCGCTGCGCGACTGGCGTGGCGGGGGCTTT
>JAIFLB010000124.1 GCA_020049245.1 Betaproteobacteria bacterium
CCGGCGGCATGAACGCACTGCGTCTGCCCGGCTTCTTCGAGAACCTGGGTCACGGCAACGTCATCAACACCTCCGGTGGCGGCTCCTACGGTCACATCGACAGCCCGGCTGCCGGCGCGATCTCCCTGCGTCAGTCTTACGAGTGCTGGAAGGCCAAAGCCGACCCAATCGAATTCGCGAAAGAGCACAAAGAGTTCGCCCGTGCCTTCGAATCGTTCCCGGGCGATGCCGATCGTCTGTATCCGGGTTGGCGTGAAAAGCTGGGCGTTCACAAGTAAATCGAACGTCGGCTGCATGCAGTAAGTTGTATTGACGCCCCCGGTTCGCTGGGGGCGTTTTACTTCCGGAAGACGGAATAACACTTGAGCCGTCATGCCTGCGCTGGCGGGAACCGGCGCAGGCATGACGGAATCGTTGGAGCAAGAAACATGACCGACAAAGAGCAATACAAAGTCCAAACCGAACCCTACTACCAGGCCCAGGGCAAGGAAGTCGAGCTGTACGAAGCCGCCTACCGCAACCGCCTGCCGGTGATGGTCAAAGGGCCGACCGGCTGCGGCAAATCGCGCTTCGTCGAATACATGGCGTGGAAACTGAACAAGCCGCTGATCACCGTGGCCTGCAACGAAGATATGACCGCCAGCGACCTGGTCGGCCGCTACCTGCTGGAAGCCAACGGCACCCGCTGGCTGGACGGCCCGCTCACTGTCGCCGCGCGTATCGGCGCGATCTGCTACTTGGACGAAATCGTCGAAGCGCGCCAGGACACCACCGTGGTGATCCACCCGCTCACCGACCACCGCCGCACGCTGCCGCTGGATAAAAAAGGCGAGTTGATCCACGCGCACCCGGATTTTCAACTGGTGATTTCCTACAACCCCGGCTACCAGTCGCTGATGAAAGATCTGAAGCAATCCACCAAACAACGTTTCACTGCCTTCGATTTCGACTATCCCGACGCCGTGCTGGAAACCACGATTCTGGCGAAAGAAACCGGACTCGACGCGTTGATCGCCGCCAACCTGGTGAAGATCGGCCAGACTGCGCGCAACCTGAAAGGCCACGGCCTCGACGAAGGCATCTCCACCCGTTTGCTGGTCTACGCCGCGACCTTGATCAAGGACGGCGTCGATCCACTCGACGCCTGCCGCATGGCGCTGGTCCGCCCGATCACCGACGACGCCGACATCCGCGAAACGCTGGATCACGCGATTGATGCGACGTTTGCCTGATTAGTCCCCTCTCCCGCAAGCAGGGGAGGGTTGGGGAAAGGAGCCGCTATGACTGAAACCGAAACCGAATACCAACATCCCCTGATGCAGAAGTATTGGGCCATGCTCGATACCCGCTTCAAGCTGGTCGAGGATGTCTTCGAGGATGTGATGACGGAAGCCTTGGCCATCCTCACGCGCGAGGGGATTGAGGCCTATCTTGAAGCCGCCCGAGTCATCGGCAAGCTGGGGCGCGGTGTCGAGCCCATGCTGGTCTTCCTGGAGGAATGGCCCTCGGTTGCCAAAGTTGTGGGCGAGCCGGCGTTGCCCCAGGTCATGGGCTTCGTCATGAAGATGCAGAAGTCGCCCAACGGCAAGGCCATCACGCCTTTCCTGCAAACCCTCGCCCCGGTGGCCCGACGCCTGCACGCCAACACACAATGCAGGAACTACCTGAGCGTCGCCGAAGATTTGATGGCGCGTACCACTGGCTCCATCCACGGCCACCATGCCACCTTCCCCAGCCCAGGCTTGCCGGACTTCTTTGCGCAAGCGCCCTTCCTGCTTTCACAGCTCAGCCTGGAAGGCCTGAAAAACTGGGTCGATTACGGCATCCGCAATTACAACAACCACCCGGAACGGCAGAAGGACTATTTCACGGTGCAGTCCGCCGACAGCCACGCCGTGCTGCAACGCGAACGCCACGGCACGCTGTTCATGGATGTCGAACGCAAACTCGACCTTTACCTGCGCGGCCTCTGGCAGGACGCACAACAACTGGTGCCGTATTCCACCGCCTTCGATGAACTGCGCAAGCCGGTGCCGTATTACGACAAGCTGGGCATGCGGATTCCGGATGTGTACGACGATGCAGACACAATCACCGGTCTCGACCGTTACCGCGCCACCCTCGCCCACATGGTCGGCCACCGGCGCTGGACGCAGGCGCTGATCGCCGACAACTGGAGCCCGTTCCAGCGCATGGCGGTGGAGTTCTTCGAGGATTGCCGCATCGAAATACTGCTCTGCCGCGAATATCCTGGCCTCAAGCGCATCTTCCTGGCCTTGCATCCAAAGCCGGCGGAAGACGCCTGCGACCCGGAAACCACCTCCTGCCTGCGCCACCGCATGGTGATGATTTCCCGCGCCCTGCTCGATCCGGAACATGGCTACCAGGATGCCAACCTGCGCGACTTCGTCGCACGCTTCCACAGCCAGATGGCGCTGGGCGAGTCGGGTGCCAACATCTCGAGTACCAAGGACATCGCCTCGCTGGCGCTCAGCTACGTTGCCAAGACCCGCCGCCAGAGCGACCAGCTGGCCAAGGTGCATTTCGACAACACCGTGGTCGATTACCGCGACGACAACCGTCAGATGTGGAAATTCATCGAAGAGAGCGACGATGAAGAGATGTTCGAGAAGGAGAAGAAGCGCGCGCCCGAAGAGGAACTGAAAGGCCTGCCGCCGCGCCACTATCCGGAATGGGACTACAAGAGCCTGACCTATCGCCCGGACTGGGCCAGTGTGTATGAAGCGCTACACCCGAAAGGCAACTCCGCCGACATCGACCGCCTGCTGGAAAAGCACAGCGCGCTGGCCAAGCGCCTGAAGCGCATCCTCGACTTGCTGAAGCCGCAGGACAAGGTCCGCATTCGTTACCAGGAAGAAGGCAGCGAGCTCGATCTTGACGTCGCCATCCGCTCGCTGATCGACTTCAAGGGTGGCGCCAATCCGGACCCGCGCATCAACATGAGCCACCGCACCGACGGCCGCAACATCGCCGTCATGCTGCTGCTCGACCTGTCCGAATCGCTCAACGAAAAGGCCACAGGTTCCGAGCAGACCATCCTCGAACTCAGCCAGGAAGCCGTCTCGCTGCTGGCCTGGTCAGTGGAACAACTGGGCGACCCGTTCGCCATCGCCGGCTTCCATTCCAACACCCGCCACGACGTGCGCTACCTGCATATCAAAGGCTACGGCGAAAGCTGGGGCGACGAAGCCAAAGGCCGTCTGGCCGCGATGCATGCCGCCTATTCCACCCGCATGGGCGCGGCGATGCGGCATGCCGCGCATTACCTGGAAGCCCGCAAGGCCGACAAGAAACTGATGCTGATCCTGACCGACGGCCAGCCATCCGACATCGATACCAACGATGAACAACTGCTGATCGAGGACACCCGCCAGGCGGTCAAGGAACTCGACCGCCAAGGCATCTTCACCTACTGCATCAGCCTCGACCCGAAGGCGGACGAATATGTCAGCGGCATCTTCGGCCGGCAGTACACGGTCATCGACAACATCCAGCGCCTGCCGGAAAAGTTGCCTGAACTGTTCCTGGCGCTGACCAAGTGAGCAAATAAGCCTGGTCACCCAACTGGCTTGATCGCCAGTCGCCACAACGACGTCACTTCCGCCGCCCGCGCCTGATGCAGCGGGTCAGCCGGATCGGCGGCGCGCGGATGGCGCGGACGCGCATCGATGCGTCCAACCACGCGCAAGCCGGCTGTTTCAAACGCGGCCAGCAGTTCGGCACGCGAACGCAAACCTAGATGTTCGGCCAGATCAGACAACACCAGCCAGCCTTCTCCCGCAGGCGTCAAATGCGCTGCCAGGCCATTGAGGAAACCGCGCAGCATGCGGCTGTCAGGGTCGTACACCGCATATTCGATGGGCGAACTCGGCTGCGCCGGCAACCACGGCGGGTTGCAAACGACCAGCGGCGCGCGGCCAGCGGGAAACAAATCTGCCTCGATCACCTCGACTTGCCCGGCATAGCCCAGCCGCGCGATGTTCTCGCGGGCGCAAGCCAGGGCGCGGGGATCCTGGTCGGTCGCCAGTACGCGCGCCACGCCACGCCGCGCCAGCACGGCGGCGAGCACACCGGTGCCGGTGCCGATATCAAACGCCAATGTGCTGTCGGGCAAGGGCGCTTGCGCGACCAGATCGACATACTCGCCACGAATCGGCGCAAAGACGCCGTAATGCGGATGGACACGCGCATCCAGCGCCGCAACAGGCACGCCCTTCTTGCGCCATTCATAGGCGCCGATCAGGCCGAGCAATTCACGCAACGACACCACTGAAGCGGACTCGGACAGCGTCGCCGGACCATAGGCGGCGGCGCAGGCGTCACGCAGATCCGGCGCACGGCGCAACAGAACCGAGTAATCCGCCGCCAATGGCAGCAACAGCATGCCGAGAATTTTTGCCCGCCGGGCTTGTGCCTGACGCTGCTGATTGAAGGCTTCGGCCGGCGCGACGCGAATGCCCGTTTTGGCCACGCCGGCAGCCTTGGCTTTGCCAGGCTGCCGCTCAACCCGCCGGGTCAACGCTTGCAACAATTGGCGCGCATTCTGGAAATCGCCCCGCCAGAGCAAACCGGTGCCGCTGCTGGCGTATCGATAAGCCGCATCGGCGCTGGTCTGGTCGTCGGCGATCACCACCCGCTGCGGCGGCGGGTTGCCGCTTTCCGAACGCCAGCGCGCTGAACGCATTTCACCGGCCTCGCGCCAATGGATCAACGGCTGCACTGCGGGGTTGGAATCAAGCGCAATATTCATCAGGTTGGCCTCTTTTCTGAAACACTACGATTCAAATTAACCCCGACAAGACTGCCATTTTCTTATGCGCCCGCGCTTCAACATCCCGCCGGAAGAAGTCGAAATCACCGCGATTCGCGCCCAGGGCGCGGGCGGCCAGAACGTCAACAAAGTCTCCAGCGCGGTGCATCTGCGCTTCGATATCGCCGCCTCGTCGCTACCCGAACCGATACGCGAACGCCTGCTGCAGCTTGGCGACCAGCGTATCAGCAAGGACGGCGTGGTGGTGATCAAGGCGCAGGAATTCCGCAGCCTGGAAAAGAATCGCGCCGAAGCGCTGCGCCGTCTCGAATTGCTGATCGCAAGTGTTGCCGTGGTGCCGAAAAAACGCCGTCCAAGCAAACCCTCGCGATCCGCGATCGCCAGGCGACTGGATGAAAAGTCCCGCCATGCAGCAATAAAAGCCGGGCGCGGCAAGGTGGCCGAATAAAAATTTCTGCCTCGGCCCATCAAGATATGTACAAATTGATCCGATAAAGCCGCACAAACTCCAATTCGACAAACAAAACTGCTTATTGGCCGGGAACCAGAAAGTGAAAACAACTCGCTATCGCGCACTGATCAGATCGGCAGCCTGCGGGTTTTCGTTGGTTTGGTTATTTGCGACCTCGAATAACCTTCGAGCAGAGGAAAGCGCGCTCGATCCAGTCACATCGGCAATCAGCTGGCATGGTTTCGGTACCCTGGGTTTGACACGGACCGATAACGATAACGCTGAATTTGTGCGTGACCTGACGCAACCCTCAGGCGCTGGCAAGTCCTGGACTGCGAAAATCGATTCCCTGTTGGGCATTCAGGCCAATATCGACTTCAACCCGCAAACCGAAGCTGTGGTGCAGGTGGTCAGCCGCTTCCACGCCGACGGTTCACATGATCCCGAGCTGACCTGGGCTTTTCTACGCCACGACTTCTCACCCGATTTCTCTCTCCGCGCCGGCCGCCTCGGCACCGAGTTCTACATGCTGGGCGACTCACGCCTGGTCGGATATTCCAACCTCGCGTTACGCCCGCCGCCCGATTTTTACGGTTCACTGGTGTTTTCCTACATCGACGGTCTCGATGTCAGCACGACGCTGCCCATCGCCAAAGGCTTGTTGCGCGGCAAGTGGCGACACCTTGCTCGGCGGGTATCTGGAATATTTCAGCGGCCCCTGGCAGTTCCGCCTGAGTCATGCTCGGGTTCGGTTCAATCACGAGCCGCCGACCGATGCCTTCCTGCAAACGGAATTGGGCGATCCGCTACTCGGAACGCCCTATCTGACGCTGGTGCCGGAGATGGCACTCGCCGATCAATGGGTACATTTCGGATCGCTGGGGCTGGTTTATGACCAGGGTCCGCTGAATATCCAATTGATGTTGAACCAGATCAGGCACGAAAGCCCCGCCTACGCGGATTCGCGGGCCGGCTATCTACAGGCTGCGTATCGCCTGGGTCGGGTAACGCCCTACATCGGCGTTTCGCGCAGCCAGAGCTTGTCAGAAACATTGCCGTACAAGGGAAACCCAGGACTTGATTCGATCACCAACATACTGACCGCCCTGGGACGTACAAATCAATATTCCTACACCTTGGGTGGGCGTTGGGACTTCCACCAGAACCTGGCGCTGAAAGCGCAAGTGGACTGGATACGCGGCCATCCGGACTCGCTGTTTTTGTACAAGGACATCGATCCAGCGAACTGGGATGGCCGGATGACCGTATTCAGTCTGGCGCTCGACTTTGTGTTCTGAACGCCATGCGCCCCTTGCCCATTACCCTCCTCGTAGCGCTCATCGGTCTGGCCACCGCCGGCAGCGTGGGTGCGGAACCAGTGGTGGTGGTGAATGCACGCAGCAGCGTCACTCAACTCAGCCAGGATGAAATCATCAACATCTTTCTCGGCCGCTATCGCAGGTTCCCCGGTGGCGGCGCCGCAACCCCGATCGATCAGCCCGAAGGCAACCCGTTGCGTGGCGAGTTCTATCGCAAGCTGGTGAACAAGGATTTGAATGAAATCAACGCCTATTGGTCGCGTCTAATTTTTTCAGGCAAAACATCGCCACCCCGACAAGCCGCCAATGCTTCAGAAGTCATCCAATTGATCACCAGCAC
>JAIFLB010000094.1 GCA_020049245.1 Betaproteobacteria bacterium
GTCAACACCGTTGGCGCCCAGATCAAGGCCGTCGATGTGCCGGACGAATTCTCCGAGAAGCCGCGCATCCTGATCCTGGCCTGTGAAAACGACGCCTACCCGGCGTTGGACATGGCTGGCATGAATCGCCACGACTACGATCCTTATGTTCGCGTTATCCCGGTGCGGTGCCTGGGTTCGGTCAACACCATCTGGATCACCGACGCGCTGAATGGTGGTTACGACGGTGTCATGCTGATGGGTTGCAAGCACGGCGAGGATTACCAGTGCCACTTCGTCAAGGGTTCCGAACTCGGCCGTTATCGCCTGTCCAAGGTCGGTGACACGCTGAAGGGTATGAATCTGGAGACCGATCGGGTCAAGGATATCGAAGTCGCGATTACCGACATGGCCACGTTGCCGCAGAAGATCAATGAGTACGCCGCATTGATCAAGTCCTTCCCGCCTTCCCCGTTCAAGGGCTTCTAGGAGATCGACCATGAGCGATATGAACACACAGATGGCCGACCGCTACAAAAACAATTTCCTGAAGGAAATTGAAGAGCAGGCGGAAATGGGCGAGTGGGTCAAGATGTGCATGCAGTGCGGCCTGTGTTCCGGCTCCTGCCCGACCAACTTCCATTCCGGCTGGGATCATCCGCCGCAGGAAATCTTCATGCTGATCCGCGCCGGCAAGCGCGAAGAAGTGCTGAACGCGCAGGGCATGTACATGTGTACGTCGTGCTACAACTGCTACGTGCGCTGCCCGCGCAAGGTGCCGGTGACGCATGTCATGCACGGCATCGCCGAGTACGCCTACCGGATCGGACGCGCGCCGAAGAATCAGCCGTCCATGCACCTGTCCAAGACCTTCTGGACCAACGCCACCAAAAATGGCCGCGTCAACGAAGTGCGGAAATGCAGAGCGTTGCGCTGGGTCTGGTCAAGGCCGGTCGTCTGAATCTGCTCGAAGCCGTGGGTATTGCCCACAAGTGCAAGGACGTCAAAGGCATCCACGCCATGCTGGCCAAGGCCGAAGAGCTGGAAGCCAAGAACAAGGCCGCCAAGGGCAAGGAGTAACAAGACATGGCACGCAAGGAATACGCTTTCTACCCCGGCTGTTCGTCCCAGAAGGGCGCATCGGCCTCCAACTACCTGGTTTCGGTCGAGTCCATGTGCAAGACGCTGGACATCAAGATGACCGAAATTCCGGACTGGAACTGCTGCGGTGCATCCATCAGCTACGCCGAAAACCAATCTGCCGGGTCAGGACATCGTCGCGACCTGTGCCGCCTGCTGGCTGGGTTCGCGCGAGTCGAAGGAGCGTCTGGAGCACAACTCTGGCCTGATGGCCGATACGCAAACCGCGCTGAAGGAAGCCGGCTTGCAGATCAAGGTCATCCCGGAAGTGCGCCACATGGTCGAAGTGCTGATCGAAGACCTGGGCTATGACGAGCTGAAGAAGCCGGTCAAGAAGCCTTTGGAAGGCATGAAGTTCGCCGGCTACGTCGGCTGCCAGACCAATCGCCCGTTTGGTATCTCCGGTGAATCGTTCGAGAACCCGCTGTATCTCGACAAACTGATCGAAACGGTCGGTGGCGAAGCGGTCAAGTACGACCAGAAAGTCACCTGCTGTGGCGGCGCGCTGGCCTTCTCCGAGCCGGAAAAGGCGCAGGGCCAGATCAAGGACATCATCGAAGCAGCCTATGATGGCGGCGCCGAGATGATTGTTACGCCGTGCCCGCTGTGCCAGGCCAACGTCGAGGTCTATCAGGGCCAGATCAACAAGCGCTACGGCACCAAGTTCGACATGCCGGTGCTGTATTACTCACAGTTGATGACCCTGGCCTACGGCGGCAGCGCCAAAGAAGCCGGCCTCAAAGGCAACGTGGTACGCGCACGCAAGCTGGAAGAGTTCGCAGGCAAATAAATCGGACACAATCTGTGTCAGACTGACAGGGGCTCCGGCCCCTGTTTTCATTCAAGTGACTGATTTGAGGTAATGCAATGAAAGGTCCAAAAACCTACGACGAATACGTCGATCTGGTGCATCAGGCGGTCTACGAAGTGGACGAGATGCGTGCCGGCATCGACTACGATCCGGAAAACGCTGAGCGTTGGTCGGCGATGCTGGACCAACTCGATGGTGTGCTACGCAAGTTGTACGACGACATGATCTCCGACAAATACCAGTTCCCGACCGACAAAGACCTGCCTTACATGCAGTTTCTGAATCGCTATGGCAAAGAGATCCCGTTCAAGCAATTACTGGTGGTGATCAATTCAGCTCACAAGAACGGGCTCTCGCGTGAGTAAGATCATTACCGTCATTCTGGTTACAGTACTGGTGGTCTATTTGTTCCGCCGTATGGCGCAGAACCGGGGCGAAAAAGGCATTCAGCCGCCAAGCGATGCGAAAAAGAAAACGGTGGAGGACATGGTGCGTTGCCAAGTCTGCGGTGTGAATCTGCCGCGTTCAGAGGCGATTCTGAGTCGAGGGCGCATTTATTGTTGCGATGAACACCGTCAATCCGACACCTGAAGCACCCATGCAGGCTGTGGTCGGGCAGGCGATAGCTTCGCAACCGACGATTCCGGAGAGTTTCTGGCGATCAATCAAGCATCTGAATCATTTCCGGCTGTTCCTGGCCGGATTTCTCAGCGTTGCCGGTCTACTTTCCGAGCAGTTCCTGCAACAGCAACTGCAACACCCCTATCTGTTTACGCTTGGCGGTCTGGTTTATTTTCTTTCCGCCTGGTTGTTCGGCAGGCCGATGCAGCGGCAGGAAGCGGACTTTCAACGTTTGGTCGTGCGTCAGGCGATGGTCGATATTCTTTGCCTGGCAGTGCTGATGTACCTCGCGGGCGGCAACAGCTCGGGATTGGGCTTGTTGTTGATGCTGACCCTGGCCGCTGTCGGCATGTTGCCGCAAACGCGTTATGTCCTGCTGTGGGCGGCGGTTGCTGCCATTGTCATCCTGGCCGAGCAAACCCTGCATGGCCTGCATGGCCAGACCGGCGCCGGTGGCTTTGTCCGCGCCGGCTTGCTGTCGCTGGGCCTGTTCGGAGTTGCGCTGCTTTCCAATCTGCTCGCCAAAGGCACACTTGCCGCCGGCGCGCTGGCGCAGGAGAAGTCACGCCAGGCGGAGAGCTTCGAGCGCATCAATGAACGCATGATTCAGGAACTGCCGTATGCGGTGATGGCGGTGGGCGCCAATGGCGAAATCCTGCAATACAACGCGCATGCCGAGGCGACACTCGGGGCGCGTTTTTTCAATGGGTGCACGCTGGCGCAATGCGCGCCGAAACTGGAAATTCTCTGGCGGATGTGGCGTCAAGGTGAGCCGTTGCCGATTCACCCTTTCCAGACTGGCGTTGATGGCCAACGTTTGCGCGCGCGCTTCATGGAACTGGAGCCGAGCCGAAACGAAGGCGCCGTGGTGGTGCTGGAGGATATGACCGAGCTCGAAATGCAGGCGCAACGCATGAAGTTGGCTTCGCTGGGTTTGCTGACCGCCAATCTGGCGCATGAAATCCGCAATCCGCTGTCCGCCATCCGTCATGCCGCCGGCTTGCTGAAGGAAGACGCGCATGACGCGATGACCAGCAAATTGACCCACATCATCGATACCAATGCGGTACGCCTGAACGGCTTGGTGGAAGACGTCCTGTCACTGAATCGGCGTGATCGCATGCAGCGTCGGGAGATTGATCTTGCCTTGTTTCTACCCACGTTTATCCAGGAATATGAACAACGTGAATCCTTGCCGGCGGGGGTGATGCAGATGGATTTGAAGGATGCCAAGCTGGTCTGCTTCGATGCAGGTCATCTCGAACAAATCCTGTGGAATCTGATCCGCAATGCTTGGCGTTATTGCCTGCGGCAACCTGGCAGCATTCAGATTCGGCTTGCCATGAGCGCTGGCCAGGCCGAGATCGAAATCATCAACGACGGCCCGCCGATCACGCCGGACGTGCAGGCACACTTGTTCGAACCGTTTTACACCACCGATAACCAGGGTACCGGACTGGGTCTTTATATTGCGCGCGAACTGTCGGAAGCGAACGGCGCCATGCTGCGCTATGTCGACATTCCCAATGGCGCGCTGTTCCGCCTGCGCTGTCCGCTGGCGCCCTGTTGATTCCTGATTAAGCAGAAAGGCACAGAATGAAGCGTCCACGTGTCCTGTTGGTTGATGACGAGCCTGATCTGCTCGATTTGCTGGAAATGGATATGGCCCGCATGGGCCTGGACAGTGAGCGCGCCAGTTGCGTCGAAGAGGCCAAAACTCGCCTGCAACAGGGCAGTTTCGATCTCTGTCTGACCGATATGCGGCTACCGGACGGCATCGGTCTCGATATTGTCCGATTCATCGTCGAGCACGCGCCAGCGACGCCGGTGGCGGTGATTACCGCCTTTGGTTCAACCGAAAACGCGGTTGCCGCCTTGAAGGCCGGGGCGTTCGATTACGTCGAAAAACCGGTCACGCCGGACAAGGTGCGCAGCCTGGTGCGTTCGGCCTTGAAATCGGCGGAAGTCGAGCCGCCACGATCCGGCATTCGTCCCCTGGTGGGCGGTTCGCAGCCGATGCAGCAGGTGCGTGGACTGATCGAAAAGGTCGCGCGCAGCCAGGCGCCGGTCTTTATTACCGGCGAGACCGGCACCGGCAAGGAAGTCGCTGCGCGTTTGATCCATTACGCCAGCGCGCGCGCGGCGGCGCCGTTCATCGCGGTGAATTGCGGCGCCATCCCGGAGAACCTGATGGAAAGCGAATTCTTTGGTTATCGCAAAGGTGCATTTACCGGCGCCGATACGGAACGTGACGGCTTCTTTCAGGCGGCGCATGGCGGCACGCTGTTCCTCGATGAAGTCGCCGATTTACCGTTGCCGATGCAGGTCAAGCTGCTGCGCGTGATCCAGGAGAAAAGTGTGCGGCGGGTCGGCGGCGTCAATGAAGAGCCGGTTGATGTCCGGCTGATCAGCGCATCGCATCAGGATTTACAGGCTGCGGTGAGTGCTGGTCGCTTTCGGCATGACCTGTTCTATCGCCTCAACGTGATCGAAATCCGCATGCCGGCGCTGCGCGAGCGCCGCGAGGATCTGCCCGAACTGGCCGAATTCATCCTTCAGCGCCTATCCGATAGCCGCGCCGGTCAGGCGCCGATACTGCAGCCCGCCGCCATTGAGGCGCTGCAAAAGTATGACTTTCCCGGCAATGTGCGGGAGCTGGAAAACATGCTCGAACGCGGCATGGCGCTGGCCGAGAACCAGATCATTGATGCCGCTGATTTGAACCTGACGCCGATGGAAGGCAGCGGCATGACTGGCGTCGATGGCAATGCCGGCCTGCAGGCGCATCTGGATGATCTGGAAAAACAGGCAATTCAGGAGGCGCTGGCCAAGACCGGCCATAACAAGACTGCCGCCGCGCGCCTGCTTGGCGTCACCTTCCGTTCATTGCGCTACCGAATGGAACGTCTGGGCATGGAATGAATCCGCTGTGGCGGCGGGGTCAGCCATGCTTTTCGCGGACCATTTTGTCGATCAGTTGCATCACTTCAAAGCTTGCAGCTTCCGTCGATTGCAACGCCTGGAAGATATTCTGTTGAATCTCGATGTCGTTTTCCCAGCCCTGACTGAGGAATGACACCATACGGTGCACGTTGTCATGCACTTCCGCGTGCGGTTTCTCCAGTAAACGGTAACTGGCTGTACCGCTGAAACGTTCGCGACCGATGTTTTCATACCATTTGCCGAGCCGGCAATTGTGATGGTCAACCGAGATCGGTTGCATGTAGGTGTCGTCACCGCCGCTGCTGAGCGCCATGTATGCGCGTTGTTTGTAAATCACGTGGTCCACCTTTACCAGCGAAGCGAAACTCATATCGCGCGCCCGCGCTGCGTGGCCTTCCGTCGCTTGGGCGGACTCCGCGAAACCGCTGAACAAGCCCTCCATTTCGCTGACCAATTGACTGGAATTGCTGGCCATGTCGCGCATGGCATGCGAATCCGACAGCATGATGGTGGTCTCGGCATTCAGGGTTGCCATGATCGAGCCGATGGATTCCGACGCACTCTTGGTATGTTCCGCCAGCTTGCGTACTTCGTCCGCCACCACGGCAAAACCGCGGCCTGCCTCGCCGGCGCGGGCCGCTTCAATGGCCGCGTTGAGCGCGAGCAGATTGGTCTGATTGGCGATGCCCGTGATCAATTCAACGGCAGTGTTGATTTCCTGACTGCGTGCATTCAACTCAACCACCGCATCGGCGACATGGTTGATCCGGCTGGTAATCTCGCTTAGCCGCTCGATGACCTGATGCACCACCCCCTTGCTGCTGGCCGCATCGGTGCTGGTGCGCGAGGCCAGGTCGAGCACGATCTGCATTTCATCGGTAACCTGGTTCAGGTCGTTTTGATTCGAGGCCAGGTTGGACAGCAGATTGCTTGTGTTGAGATGGTGGACTTGCGAGATCAAGCGATTACGCAATTGGCCGCGCTGCTGTTCCGCCATGCCATCGAGCAGGACATTCTGACTTTCTAGGCCCTTCTTGAAACCGCCATGCAAGCCTTCCGAAAATGTTTTACGTTCATATTTTCCGGCTACATGGAGACGAAAAGTGGTGGTTTCCTCCCTGAAATAAGTCTCCACCTGATCCAGCATGTCATTCACGCGCCAGCACAAAAGGCCAATTTCATCCTTGTCGTTGACACCGGTAATGCGCTTGCCAAACTTTCCAAGACTGATATCGGTCGTGATTTCGTCCAGCTTGGCCAACGGCAGCAACCAACTGCGAACCCGCGTCTGACCCCAGCCTGAAAGCGCCATCCCAGCCAGCAGGAAACCCAGCAGCAACCAGTCAAAACCGTGCAACAGCCAGGCGCCGAGAATGGTCGCCAGGATCAGCCCGGAAAATCCCCAGAGCAGTGCTGAGAATCTAGATTGCAAGGACCAGTTCGTCATAGCTCAACCCTTTCGCGGCAAGCAGATCGGTCAAAATTCGAGTCGAGGCGGCAATTGCATCTCTGGCGCCGGCGCGTTGTTCTTCCTGCAACATGGCTCGGTACAAACCGGTGACCGTTTCGATGCCGGAAGCCTTGGGTTTGCGGCGCACCGAAAAGTAGCCAGTGACATTGCCGTTGTTGTCAAAGTTGGGTGTCACGTTGGCGAATACCCAGTAGAAACTGCCGTCCTTGGCCATGTTTTTCACATAGGCATTGCATTCCTTCTTGGCTTGAATCGTGTCCCAGAGCAATTTGAACACCGCGCGCGGCATGTCCGGGTGGCGGATGATGTTGTGCTGGGCGCCAAGCAGTTCCGCTTCGGAATAGCCGGAAAACTCGATAAAGATACGATTGCCGTAAGTGATCCGGCCTTTGATGTCGGTTTTGGAGACGATGAAATCGTCCTCGCGCATCTGGCGCTGCGCACTGGTCGGTGTGACGGGATACTTCATGGGCGCGGCCTCCGCGCGCTGGTAGATGCCCAGCGCAGAT
The DNA here is from genome assembly GCA_020049245.1 of Betaproteobacteria bacterium. Taxonomy (GTDB): domain Bacteria; phylum Pseudomonadota; class Gammaproteobacteria; order Burkholderiales; family Thiobacillaceae; genus PFJX01. The sequence goes on from JAIFLB010000094.1 coordinate 7,475, forward strand.
TGATGACTTGGTTACTATCGGATGCAAACGAAAAAACAAGAGGCTGCGGCACCGGTGAAAAAAGCAATTTACTCAACTAAAGGTCATCCTCCGATGTGGCGTGGTCCAGACTAGGGCGGCGCGATGCAACCGGCAGCCTGCAGAGACATCGACAGGGACGCAGACACAGATGCGGCGCATCGCACAGAAGCACGATTTCACGCAGAATCCAGCCATGCAACTGCTCGATGAATCGACCTACCACCGCCAATTGATGCAAACGCGCGGACCCGCGCTGGTGCTGTTCAGCAGCCAGGCCTGCGGCACCTGTCGCCAGGTCGAACGCCTGTTGCCTTCCAGCGCTCCGGAGGGCGCGACGTTGTTCAAGGTGGATGTGCAGGTTGCCTCGGCACTGGCGCGGGCGTTCGAGGTGTTCCATTTGCCGACCCTGTTGCTTTATCTCGACGGTCATTACCACGCCTGCCTGAATTGTGAAGTCACGCCGACCGCGCTGCACGCCGCGATCGAGCAGGCCGTCAACCAGCCCGCCGAGGAAGAACCATGAACGTTGATGCTGCTGGATGGTGTGAGGTAGCGCGCCGCATTGATTCGCCCAACTGCGACGCGCGCCCGCCGGATGCCGAAATCAGCCTGCTGGTGATCCACAACATCAGCCTGCCACCGGGGGAATTCGGCGGGCCGGGCGTCGAACAGTTGTTCACCAATCGGCTCGACCCGTCGGCTCACCCGTATTACGCGACGATTCACAGCTTGCGCGTGTCATCCCACTTCTTCATCCGCCGCGACGGCGAACTGGTTCAGTTCGTGCCCTGTAGCCAGCGTGCCTGGCACGCTGGGGTTTCAAGCTGGCGCGGTCGCGAGCGCTGCAATGATTTTTCGATCGGGGTGGAGCTGGAAGGCAGTGACGAGCAGCCGTTCAGCGATGCGCAATACCGTTGCCTGAACGAATTGATCGAGTCGCTGCGGGCGGCGTATCCGGGCTTGCTCGATATTGCCGGCCACTCGGATATCGCGCCCGGCCGCAAGACCGATCCGGGGCCGTGTTTCGACTGGAGCCGGGTGAAAAACTGCTAGCTGTTTAGGCTGTTTAGGCAGCTTGCGCCGGAATCTGCGCGCCGATGCGCTTGATGCGGTTCTTGTCGTCCACATAAACCAGCTTCGGCTCGAACTGGGCGAGTTCGATTTCATTGAAGTTGGCATAGGTGGCGATGATCAGGATGTCGTTCACTGCCGCTTTTCGTGCCGCCGCGCCGTTGACCGATATCATGCCGGAGCCTTTCTGGCCGCGAATCGCGTAGGTGGCGAAGCGTTCGCCGTTGTTGACGTTGTAGATCTCGATTCTTTCGTATTCACGAATATCTGCTGCTTCCAGCAGAAGTTCATCAATCGCGCAGGAGCCTTCGTACTCCAGTTCGGAGGCGGTAACGCGAACTCGGTGCAGCTTGGACTTGAGCAGGTTACGTTGCATGGCGGTGGATGAATTGAAAATCGGGGTGCAATTATAGCCATGATCTTGCGCTGCACAATAAATCGGCTGGACACGGTACAAACGGGCTAGTCCCTTGTTTCAAAGAAGGATTCACGCTTCAAGCAATCAGGATGGCGCGGAAATCGTTGACGTTGGTCCGGGTCGGGCCGGTCAGCAGCAGATCGTTCAGGTTGGCAAAAAAACCGTAGGCATCGTTGTTTTCCAGTGCGTCGCGGGCATCAATGCCCCGCGTCGCCGCGCGCATCAGACTATCTGGCGTTATCACCGCGCCGGCATTGTCCGCAGTGCCGTCGATGCCATCGGTATCCGCCGCCAGCGCATGCACCCCAGGCAGCCCGTTCAGCGCAATCGCCAGCGCCAGCAGGAATTCGGCGTTGCGGCCGCCACGACCCCGGCCCCGCACGCTCACCGAGGTTTCGCCGCCGGACAGCAACACCACCGGCGACGGCCAGGGATTGCCATATTGGCGAATCTCGCGCGCCAGCGCGGCAAACGCCTGCGCCACTTCGCGTGCTTCGCCGGTAAAGGTGTCGCCCAGAATCACTGGACGAATGCCGTGCGCATGGCAGAAATCCGCCGCCGCCTGCAATGCCGTGCGGCCGTTGGCGATGACATGATGTTCAACTTGCGCAAAGCACGACTCGCCCGGCTTCGGCGTTTCTTCCTGTTCACCCGCTGCGCCTGCCTGCAAGTGGCGCGGCACACTGGCCGGCGCATCGATGCGCCAGCGCGCCAGAACCGCCAGCGCATCGGCGTAGGTGGATGCATCCGGCGCGAACGGGCCGGACGCGATCACCGCCGGATCGTCGCCGGTGACATCGGAAATCAGCAGCGCGGTGACTGGTGCGCGGCAAGCGGCGGCCAAGCGTCCGCCCAGGGTTTGCGAGAGGTGTTTGCGCACCGTGTTGATCTCGGCGATGGGCGCGCCGCTGTTCAGCAGTGCACCGCTTACGGCTTGCAGTTCGGCCAGCGAAATGCCCGCAACTGGCAGACTGAGCAGGCTGGAACCACCTCCGGATATCAACGCCAGCACGTGGCTGTCCGGGGCGGCGCCACGCACTTGATCGAGCAGGCGTTGCGCTGCATCGAGGCCAGCCGCGTCCGGCAGCGGATGGCCGGCTTCGATGACTTCGATCCGTCGCGTTGGCACGCCGTGGCCGTGGCGAGTGATCACCAGACCGGAAAGATCGGCGTCCGGCCGCTGCGTTTCCACGCACGCCGCCATCGCCGCCGCCGCTTTTCCCGCGCCGACCACAATCAAATGTCCTGACGGTGGCACCGGCAGTTGTGTTGCCAAATGCGCGGGCATGACCGCTTCGGCTTGCACGGCGGCAATGGCGGTATGGAAGGCGTTAATCAACAGGTTACGTGGTGACATGAAATGCAGTCAGTCAAAATGGATGCCTGAATGAAATGTAGTGTGGAATATGCTCGCATGCGCGGCGGTTTATTCATGTGGATGCGCCAGCATCGATCAGATTTCACCCTTTAGCAGAACATCAAACAGAGATTGCCAGGACCAAAAAGCCATGCCAGACCGGATCGTGCTCCCAACCCAGCGACGTTACCTGTTCGTCGTTTTGTACCTCGCCGTTTTGTACCTCGCCAGCGCGATGCTCGCCGGCTGCAATAACGAGCCAGCCGCCGATGCCAAGCCCGAGGATGCGTCTAAACCCGCCCTCACGGTCAGTCTCGCCGTGCCAGAAACCCTGGACTGGCCGAGACGGTTGCCCGCCAATGGTGACATCGCCGCCTGGCAGGAAAGTGTGATCAGCGCCGAGATCAGCAATTACCGCCTGACTGAAGTCCTGGTCAACGTGTCAGACCGGGTGAAAAAAGGCCAGGTTCTGGCGCGGATTTCCAGTGACACGGTCGCTGCCGAACTTGCCCAGACCCGCGCCGCCGTGGCAGAGGCGGAAGCCGCGCTGGTCGAGGCCATAGCCAATGCCGAGCGGGCGCGCCAACTGCAGCAATCCGGGTTCTACAGCCTGCAGCAGGGCAACCAGTTTCTGACCGGCGAGCAGACCGCGCGGGCGCGGCTTGATGCGGCCAAGGCGAAGGCGAGGGCGGACGAAATCCGTTTGGCGCAAACCCGGATTCTTGCGCCGGACGACGGCATCATCTCGGCGCGCACCGCCAGCCAGGGCGCGCTGGCGCAATCCGGGCAGGAACTGTTTCGTTTGATTCGTGGCGGTCGCCTGGAATGGCGCGCCGAAATCCCCGAAGCCGATATGGGCAGTATCAAACCGGGCGGGGTGGCGAAATTGACGTTGCCCGGCGGCACCGTATTGCAGGGTCGGGTGCGCGCCTTGGCGGCCACGGTCGACCCGAAGACCCGCAACGGCCTGGTTTATGTCGACCTGCCGGCCGGACCGGCCGAGGTGGAAGGCGCAGCACGCGCCGGCATGTTTGCGCAGGGCGAATTCGATCTTGGCAGCGCGCCGGCGTTGACCTTGCCGCAAACGGCGGTAGTCGCGCGTGATGGTTTCAATTACGTTTTCCGGCTTGAGGCTACCGACAAGACCGGCCTCGGCAAGGTCGCACAGAGCAAGCTCACACTCGCCCGCCGGATCGGCGACCGGGTGGAAGTTGTTGCCGGTCTTGCGCCGGACGCGAAAGTGGTCGCCACCGGCGCGGGTTTCCTCGCCGACGGCGATACGGTGCGGGTGGTTGATGGCGAGAAAAAGTAAGCACCCATGATCAACGTTTCCTCCTGGTCGATCCGCAACCCGATCCCGGCCATTCTGCTGTTTGCGCTGCTCACCATACTGGGCGTGATGGCGTTTCGCGCCATGAAAATCCAGCAGTTCATGGATATCGAACTGCCCACCGTCATCGTCACCGCCAGCCTGCCGGGTGCTGCGCCGGCGCAGATGGAGACCGAGGTCGCGCGCAAGATCGAGAATTCGGTCGCCACGCTGCAGGGCGTCAAACACATCTACACCAAGACGCAGGATGGCAGCGCCACCATCACCGTCGAATTCCGCCTGGAAAAGCCGACCCAGGAAGCGGTGGACGATGTCCGTGATGCGGTTTCGCGCGTCCGCTCGGACCTGCCGGGCGACCTGCGCGACCCGACCATCACCAAGTTGAACATGGCCGGCATGCCGATCCTGACCTACACCATCGCCTCGGACCGAATGGACGACGAGGCGGTGTCCTGGTTCGTCGACAACAACATCACCAAACGCTTGCTCAGCGTATCCGGCGTCGGCGCGGTGGCGCGTGTCGGCGGCGTCAGCCGCGAGATCAAGGTCGAACTCGACCCGGCCCGGCTGCAGGCCCTCAACGCCACTGCCGCCGACATTTCGCGCCAGTTGCGCCAGATTCAGCAGGATGCGGCCGGCGGCCGCACCGACGTCGGTGGCGCCGAGCAATCGGTGCGCACGCTGGCCAGCGTCGCCTCGGTCGAGGAGTTGGCGCGGATGCAGATCAGCCTGTCCGACGGTCGTTCCATTCGTCTAGACCAGGTCGCCAGGGTGACCGATGGCGTCGCGGAACGGCGATCCGCCGCGCTGCTCAATGGCATTCCGGTAGTCGGTTTCGAAATCGTGCGCAGTCGTGGGGCGAGCGAAACCAGCGTCGCCGGCGGCGTGCGTGCCGAGCTGGAACGGATCAAGGCCGAATACCCCGATATCACGATCACCGAGGCATTCAATTTCGTTGATCCGGTGCAGGAAAACTTCGACGGCTCCATGGCGCTGCTGATCGAGGGCGCCCTGCTTGCCGTGCTGGTGGTCTGGCTGTTCCTGCGCGACTGGCGCGCCACCCTGGTCTCGGCCACTGCGCTGCCGCTTTCGATCCTGCCGGCTTTTGTCGCGATGTACCTGCTCGACTTCAGCCTCAACGTGGTCACGCTGCTCAGTCTGTCACTGGTGGTCGGCATTCTGGTCGACGACGCCATCGTCGAAATCGAGAACATCGAGCGTCACCTGCGCATGGGCAAGACGCCGTATCAGGCCGCCATGCAGGCGGCAGACGAAATCGGCCTGGCGGTCATCGCCACCTCGTTCACGCTGATTGCAGTGTTTCTGCCCACCGCCTTCATGAGTGGCGTCGCCGGAAAATTCTTTGTCCAGTTCGGCTGGACCGCAGCCATCGCGGTGTTCTTCTCGCTGGTGGTGGCGCGTCTGCTGACGCCGATGATGGCCGCCTACCTGCTGAAGCCACCGCAGCATGACTATGTCGAACCGCGCTGGCTCCTGATTTATCAAAGCTGGGCGGCCTGGTGCCTGAAACACCGCATGCTTACCACGCTGGCGGCGGTCGGCTTCTTTGTCGGCTCGTTCGCTCTGGTGCCGTTGTTGCCGAAGGGCTTCATCCCGCCCGACGATCTGTCGCAGACCCAGGCCTATCTGTCGCTGCCCCCCGGCAGTTCCTTTGCGCAGACCCTGGCCGTCGCCGAACAGGCACGTCAGATCGTGCAGAAGCATCCGCACGTCAAACTGGTCTACACGGCGGTGGGCGGCGGCTCGGCTGGCGGCGATCCGTTCGCCCCGCGCGGTACGGCGGAAGTCCGCAAAGCGACGCTGACCATCAATCTGACCCCGCGCGGTGAACGTGGCGGCATCAAGAAACAGGCCGTCGAAGCCGAACTTCGCGCCGCGCTGGCGGTGATTCCCGGCGTACGCGTCAATGTCGGCCTTGGCGGCGCCAACGAGAAATACATCCTGGTCCTGGCCAGCGAGAACGGACCCGTACTGAGCGAGCATGCGCGTCAGGTCGAGCGCGAGTTGCGCACCATTCCCGGCATCGGCAACGTGGTCACCACCGCCAGCCTGGTGCGTCCGGAATTGTCGGTACGGCCCGATTTCGCCCGCGCCGCCGACCTCGGCGTCACCTCGGCGGCGATTGCCGATACGCTGCGCATCGCCACCACCGGCGATTATGACCAGAGCCTGGCCAAGCTGAATCTGGCGCAGCGCCAGGTGCCCATCGTGGTCAGCCTGCCGCCAGAGGCGAGGCAGGACATCGCCCTGCTGCAGCGCATGTCCGTGCCCGGCGCGCACGGCCCGGTGCCCCTTGGCAATGTCGCCCGCCTGGCCATCGAAGGTGGCCCGGCCGAGATCGACCGCTACGACCGGCTGCGCAACGTCAATTTCGAAATCGAACTCAACCAGCAACCGCTCGGTGAAGTGGAAACGCAGGTGCTCGCCCTGCCCAGCCTGAGCCACCTGCCGCCCGGCGTGATCCGCACGTCGGTGGGCGACGCAGAGGCGATGAACGAACTGTTTTCCAGCTTCGGCCTGGCCATGCTGACCGGCGTCATGTGCATCTACATCGTGCTGGTGTTGCTGTTCCGCGACTTCGTCCAGCCTTCGTCCATCCTGGTCGCGCTGGTGCTATCGGTACCGGGCGCCTTCCTGGCCCTGTTCGTCGCGCAGTCGGCATTGACCATGCCGTCGATGATCGGCCTGATCATGCTGATGGGCATCGCCACCAAGAACTCCATCCTGCTGATCGACTACGCCATCATGGCGCGGCGCGGATTCGATGGCAAACCCGGCCTGAGTCGCTGGGATGCGCTGCTCGACGCCTGCCGCAAACGCGCCCGCCCGATCGTGATGACCACTGTGGCGATGGGCGCCGGCATGCTGCCGATCGCCATCGGCCTCGGCACCGACCCCAGCTTTCGCGCCCCGATGGCCATCGTCGTCATCGGCGGCCTGATCACCTCGACCTTCCTCAGCCTGCTGGTAATCCCTGTGGTGTTCACCTACGTCGATGACGCGCGCGAGGCGGTAAAGCGGTGGTTCAAACGAATGGGCTGAATCAGCACCGAATTTTTTGAACAGGCGATATTCGTCGGCAGCGGTAAGCGGCTTGTGAAAGCAAGCCGTCGCAGGGCTGGATGATTGGCAGATCATCGGCCTGACCGGTGATTGGAGGATTGCCACTCGGGCGGCTGCTCGACTTCACATTCTTGCGGTTCGGTCATTTGGTGAGTACTTTCGAAGCGGATAACTTCAGTCTGCATGAGGCTTCACAGGGGCGAGGAAGCGGTCAACTGTTGTTTCAAGGTTCAATCGAACCAGGGGCACTACCCAACTCTCGCCACCCCCCACGACACCTTGCCACCCGTCTGTCCTCCGGCCAGTTGGGTCTGCCGGAGGTCGAAGCGAAGTTGTAGGCGTTTGCGCTACAACTGCCGTACTCAAGGGCTCTTTCATTGTGTGACACCGTATTAACGATTGCTTTAATATGCTGAACATCGTTTAAAGAACCCTTTCATATGATGCGTCGCACCGGCACGTATGCCACTTCCACCACGCTGGGCGAAGCGGTCCAGGCCTTTGTCCCGCTGCCGTTGCCGCCAAGCGAACCTGTCTTGGCGCCGGCCTCCTTTGAGGCGGGCAATCGGGCGGCGGAGCTGGCTTTGGCGCGGTTGTCCGGGGTTGCGGGGTTGGTGCCCTCGGTGGACTGGCTGCTCTATAGCGCCGTCCGCAAGGAGGCCTTGCTGACTTCCCAGATCGAGGGCACGCAGGCGACGCTGGTGGACCTGTTCGACGACGAGGCTGGTCTTGCCATCGGCAATGCCGACGATGTCGAAGAGGTGACCAATTACCTGCGGGCATTCCGGCTGGTGCAGGGCCATCTGCGCGATCCGGCGGGGTTGCCGATCTGTGTGCGTCTGTTGTGCGATGCCCACCGTTTGCTGCTCGACGGCGTTCGTGGCAGCGGCAAGCAGCCCGGCGAGTTGCGTGCCTCGCAAAACTGGATCGGCGGCACGCGGCCCGGCAATGCTGCCTTTGTGCCGCCGCCGCCGGATCGGGTGGCGGGTTTGCTGGCCGAGGTGGAACGCTTCATCCACGCCGACGCGGCTCCGGCCTTGCCGCCGCTGGTGAAGATTGCCCTGGTACATGCCCAGTTCGAGACCATCCACCCGTTTCTCGACGGCAATGGCCGCATCGGGCGCCTGCTGATTGCGGCGCTGATGGAGCATTGGCGTCTGCTGCCCGAACCCCTGATGTATCTCAGCGGTTACCTGAAGCAACATCAGTCGGCGTATTACCAGCAGTTGTCGGCCATCCGCACACAAGGCGACTGGGAAGGCTGGGTCGGTTTCTTCCTGGAGGGTGTCGCGGCGGCGGCCGGTGAGGCCGAGCGCGGCATCGTCGCGCTGGCCAGCCTGATCGCCGCCGACCGTCGCCGCTTGCTGGCTTCGCCCAAGTCCGGCCCGGCCAGTTACCGTCTGTTTGAAGCCTTGCCGATGATGCCGCGCTTCACCGTCGAACTGGCCCGGCAGGCGCTCAATACCAGCTTCCCCACGGCGAATGCGGCGGTGAAGCTGTTGCAGGATCTGGGCATCGTCAGCGAACTGACCGGCCAGAAGAAGAACCGAAATTACAGTTATCAGGCGTACATCGATCTGATGACGCGCTGAAATGGGGAACTGCATAACCGAAGTACCAACTCGAACAGCATAAGTTTGGTTGGCTAGCTGGCGGATGTCGGCTCCACTCAGCAAGCTGCCTGTCGACCTACTTCTGCTTCTCGGCCTTTTGTGGTGTTGCACAAAAGGCCGATGACCCGCCATTCGAGGAAAGCATGCGAATGGCGGAACTACCCCGGATAGCTACTTCATGGCAATTGCCGCTTAGTGGGCAATCAACTTAGTGGGCAATCAACTTCGTGGTCAATCAAATTATCAAGCTAGAAATCGAGTGGCCGGTAACAGAAGACAAAGCGGCCTTGCTCGAAGTTGACGATCAATGCACCGCCGCGATTTTCGGCGTAGTCCTGCCAGCCGGGTATGGCGCAATTGACATGGCATTCCGATACGCCGTTCGGCGATTCCAGATCGCGGTCGCGATCGTAGAACGAGAGCAGCATGCTGCCGCCCTGTTTTTGCAGAACATGGTCCGCTGTTGCGTTGGCCAGTTTGAGCGATTGATCGAAGTTCAAGCCGAGCTGGTCGGCATTCATGTGCAGGGTTTTCATGGGGGAAGTGTAGGTAGAAATAAGGCTGGCAGGGAATCAACCTTGGTCCGCAAACCGATAACCGGCGATCCGACAACGCGAAATACCGCGACGCTGAGCGCGCCATCGTCACGGATCAACGCCGCCAGGTCAGTCGGCCCGGCGTCGGCGTCGCGCAGTAGCGCGTTCAAGCGCAGCAGGGTTTCCGGCATCGGTGGAATCTTGATGCCACTCGCCAGAATGGCCTGAATGCGATGGTCGGTATCGTGTTCCTGGGTCATGTCAGTTTTGCGTTTGGGTCGTCAGTTTGCCCGAGAGTTTTTGCCATCGCGCGCCAGGCCGTCAGTTTTGCCGGGAAATCCAGCGCGGCATGCGCCGGGCTGGTTGAAGGCAGTCGCTGGAAAGAAAAAGAAGTTGTTTGGCGAAGAGAAAGTACGGGTTCAACGCGACGCCTGAAATGCTGTTCAGCCGCCGCGCCATTGAAATAGATCTGGCGGATTGACGGATGCTGCTGGAAGAAGGCGGCGAAATTGTTCACCACCACCGAATCCGGCGCGATGTCGGCATCCAGGCTGCCGGGGCGATGGCAGGATTGCAGCACATCCCACAGCGCAATGCCGGCGTCGAGCAGCGTCTGGCATCTTTGCGGATAAACCAGCGAGACCAGATCAATGCCCAGAATCGCCGCCATGATCGGCCAGAACTGGTTGCGCGGATGCGCGTAATACTGGCCGGCGCGCAACGAGGCAATGCCCGGCATGCTGCCGAGGATGAGCACGCGCGCCTGGTCATTGGCGATCGGAGGAAAACCTTGCGCCGCATGGAAATCACCTGATTGCGCTGGGTGCGGGCTGGCAGCGATGGGCATGGTTGGTCGGTGCGGCGGGGCGTGAATGCTGCATTCTAGTTTCGTGTTGCAGCATCGGACTGCGTCATTGGGTTGAGTCATTGAGTTGCGTCAAGACAGGCATGACGCGAGGATGCAGGCTGGAGTAAATTAGCAAAATCTAATGGAGTGATGCCGAAAATGTCTGATGAAATGATTCAACCAATGCCCCCGAAAGACACCCAATCCCTGGCCCAGACGGCCTACGACAAGGCGTTGAAATACGAACTCGATTACGGCTGCTGCCCGCAATGCGTGCTGGCGGCGGTGCAGGAAACCGTCGGCGTCATCGATGACAGCGTGATCAAGGCCAGCCACGGTTTATCCGGTGGTGGCGGCTTGTCCGGCGTTGGCGCCTGCGGTGCGCTCACCGGTGGCCTGATTGCGCTTTCCGCCAAGCGCGGACGTGATCGCGACAAGTTGGACAAGGGCCGCTTCATCAACAACTTCAAGAAGGGGCAGGAGCTGGTCGATCGTTTCAAGGCCGAGTTTGGTGGCGTCACCTGCCAGGAACTGCAACACCAGTTCACCGGCAAGACCTATGACATGTGGAAGCCCGAGGAATACAAGGCTTTTGATACTGCGCGCGGCCAACAATGTGCGCGGGCGACGGCAACCGTGACCAAATGGGTCGTGGAGATGATGTAACAGATGTGATGTAAAACGCGTGATGTACACGCAGGATTTAAATCACGCCCCGCGCTGGCCTCCGGGCGGTGCTCGCATGACAATCCGTCGGCCCATTTCATTCATCAGCCAGTGACGTAACAAGCGACGTAAACCATGACACAGAAAATCGGCATCCTCACCTCCGGCGGCGATACGCCGGGACTCAATGCGGCAATTCGCGGCGTCGGCAAAGCCTGTATGTCCCGCTACGGCATGCAAATCATCGGTTTTCGCGACGGCTTTCGCGGCTTGATGGAAAACCGCACCATGGTGCTGGATAGCGACACGCTGGCCGGCATCCTCACGCTGGGCGGCACTATCCTGGGTACCAGCCGCGACAAGCCGCACAAGATGCCGATCAACGGCAAAGTGGTCGACATGACCGAAACCATCGTCGCCAATTACCACGCCAACAAGCTCGATTGCCTGGTCTGCCTGGGCGGCGGCGGCACCATGAAGAACGCGCTGCGCCTGAAACAGGCCGGCCTGAATATCGTGACGTTGCCGAAAACCATCGACAACGACGTCGCGCTGACCGAAACCACCTTCGGTTTCGATACCGCGCTCGGCATCGCCACCGATGCCATCGACCGCCTGCACAGCACGGCGCACAGCCATCACCGCATCATTGTGGTCGAGATCATGGGACATCGCGCCGGCTGGCTGGCGCTGGGCGCGGGTATCGCCGGCGGCGCCGACGTGATCCTGATTCCGGAAATTCCGTATGACGTGCATCTCGTCGCGGAAGCGATCAAGAGGCGGAAACAGACGGGCAAACCGTTCTCCATCGTCGCCGTCGCTGAAGGCGCGATCTCGCAGGAAGAGTTCGCTGCTCAGCAGGCTGCCGCTGCCCGGAAGAAGGAAAAGAAAGCGAAAGATCCGGAACCCGAACTGGTCTATGCAGAGCGCACGTTGAAACTGGCCCGCCAGCTTCAACTGCTCACCGGCCTGGAAGCCCGCCCGACCATTCTTGGCCACCTGCAACGCGGCGGCACGCCGTCCGCCGCCGACCGTCTGCTCGCCACTCGCCTGGGTACGGCGGCGGCTGACCTGATTGAAAGTAGAAACTACGGATTTATGATCGCCGCGCGTGGCGAAACCAGTTTGCCGGTACCGCTGGAAGAAGTGGCTGGTCAGGTCAAAACGGTGCCGCCGGACCATCCCTGGGTGGAAAGTGCGCGCAGCGTCAGAACCAATTTTGGTGATTGAAGCCAAAACGGCGGCGGAACCGGAAGCATTTCAGGCTGCGACAAAATGCCGCAGCCTGGCGCGCCAGGCAAGCATTAGCATCGACTGATGGATCGGTCACTCGACCCGCGTGCGCCCCACAAACTTCGAGACATTGGATGACATCACAACGCAATCGACGCGGTTCAACTCTGGCGATGTGGGTGTTGGGGTTGATCGCGTTGGCGCTGCTGCTGGTTTTACTCGATAGCGGCCGGCTGGCAGCCTCGCATGCCGAGGCATTGCGGCAAGGCCAGGCACGGGCGGCGGGCGATCAACTGACCGACCCGGCCATGTTTACCGAGGCGCGCTACGCTCGCCATGCCAGCCAGGCCGACCGGCATGCCGCGTTTCAGGATCATCCGATGGCGCTGGAACATTTCCCCGCCGGTTCGTTGATTCCACCTCCGTGATGCCTCCGCCATGAGTTTTCCGCACAACGCCTGGATCGAACGCCAGCGTGGGCTGATCGATTTTTCAGTGGCCAATCTGGGGCGTCGACGCGGCCGCAATCTCGGCCTGTTTCTGGCCTACACGTTGCTGGTGTTCCTGCTCGCTTCTGTTGTGCTGTACGGCGACGCGCTCCGCCGTGAGGCACGTCTGCTGCTGGCCGATGCGCCGGAACTGGTGGTGCAGCGGCTGACTGCCGGTCGTCACGATCTGATGCCGCAGGACTGGCTGGAAAAGGTGCAGGGTCTGCGCGGCGTGCGCAAGGCGGAAGGGCGCTTGTGGGGTTATCACTACGACCCTGCGGCGCAAGCCAATTACACCTTGCTGGCGCCGAATGACGCGCCACCGGCGGTGGGCCAGGTCGAGATCGGCGCTGCGCTGGCGCGGGCGAGCGGTCTGGCGGCGGGCGATGTGCT
>JAIFLB010000081.1 GCA_020049245.1 Betaproteobacteria bacterium
TGCTGGTGTTCTTCATCCAGGTGCTGCATCTGACTCTCGGCATGCTGTCGGTGATCCTGGCGCACATCACGTTTTCCATCGGCTTCGTCGCTATCATCGTGCGCGCGCGCCTAGCCGGCATGGACGAAAGCATCTTCGAAGCAGCGCGCGACCTCGGGGCTTCGCCGTGGCAGACCTTCCGGCTGGTGACTTTCCCGCTGATCCTGCCGGCGGTGGTGGCCGGGTTTCTGATGTCGTTCACGCTGTCGATCGACGATTTCGTCATCACCTTTTTCACCGCCGGGGTGGGTGTGTCGACGTTGCCGTTGCAGATCTATTCGATGATCAAGATCGCGGTAACGCCGGAAGTGAACGCGGTCTCAACGCTGCTGATGCTGCTGACGCTGGTGCTGGTGATCGCGGCGTCGCGGCTGGACAAGAGTTTCATGAAAGGGGGCGCGTGATGCGTTGGTGGCTATTGTTTTTCTGCATCGGCGCCGCCCACGCAACGGACACACTTTATCTCTACAACTGGAACAACTACATCTCCGACGCCACCGTCGCTCGTTTCGAGGCGCACTGTGGTTGCAAGCTGGTGCAGGACTATTATTCCGACAACGAGGAAATGTTGGCCAAGCTGGCAGCAGGGGCGTCCGGCCACGACCTGATCGTGCCGACCGGCAACGCGGTCGAGGCCTTGCTGCGCTCGAAGCAGCTGCGGCCGCTGGACAAGACGAAGCTAAAGAATCTGGGCAACCTCAAGCCTGAATTTCTCAACGCCTTCTTCGATCCCGGCAACCGCTATTCCGTGCCCTACGCCTACACGGTAACGCTGCTTGGCTACAACATCGAAAAGCTGCGCGCGTTGAAGCTGCCCACTGACACCTGGGCGTTGCTCTTTGAACCGCGCTATTTGGAGAAGCTGAAAGGACGCATCACCGTACTCGATTCGCAGCGCGAACTGATGGCCGCAGCGCTGCGTTACCTGGGATATTCGGTGAACGAAACCGACGCAGCGAAATGGCGGCAAGCGCGCGACCTGATCCTGCGCGCCAAGCCATACTGGGCGGCGTTCAATGCATCCAGCTACATCAAAGAGCTGACGGTCGGCAACATCTGGTTAGCGCACGGCTATTCCAGCGACATGTTTCAGGCCCGCAGCGACGCCGAAAAGGCCGGGCGGCCATTTCATATTGGTTATTCGATTCCGCGCGAAGGCGCCGTGCTGGCGCTGGATTCGATGGTGCTGCACAAAACCGGACGCCAGTCGGACCTGGCGCATCGCTTCATCGACTTCATGCTGGAAGGCGAGAACTCGGCCGAACTGACCAACCTGATCGGCTCCGGCAACCCGAATCGGGAAGCGATGCGTTATATCGCACCTGAAATCGCCGGCAACCCAGCCGTTTTTCCGGCGCCCGCCGACATCAAGCGGTTGGAAATGCTGCGCGACCTGGACCGCAAAAATCGTCGAGTGTTGAATCGGTTATGGATCGAAATCAAGTTGCGCTGAGGATGCGAATGCGCGGATGAAATTCTTCTTCCGGAACGCTTACCCAGCTACGCCGATAGCGCAACCTTAACATGGCCCAGTTGATTGCTTCCGGCACGGGATATTCAGGGAATAACTGCTATTGCCGACTTGGCGCTGAGCAAAACCGAAGCGTGAAAGGGTGAAAATTCGCAGATAATCACACCCGTTTTCGGCGCGCATGGCGGCCATGCGAATACGCCAGTTGCGTTTGTTGGCGCAGTACAAACCTCATTCAAACAAGAGGCCTTTCCCATGCTGCTGGGTTTTGTCATTCTTTATCTGGTTATTTCCATTGGGATCGGCATGTATGCCGCGACCAAAGTGCATAACGCGCGTGACTACATTTCCGCCGGTCGCGCGCTGCCGATCTACATCGTCATGGCGATGGTGTTCGCAACCTGGTTCGGCGCCGAAACCGTGCTCGGCATTCCCGCCACATTCATGGAAGAAGACCTTGCCGGGCTGATTTCAGACCCCTTCGGTGCGTCGCTGTGCCTGATTCTGTTCGGCCTGTTCTTTGCCCGCAAACTGTACCGAATGAACCTGCTGACCATCGCCGATTACTACCGTGAACGCTATGACAACCGCGTTGAACTGATCACCGGCATCGCCATCGTGCTGTCCTATCTGGGCTGGGTTTCGGCGCAGATCACCGCGCTGGGCCTGGTGTTCAACGTGCTGTCCGACGGTCAGATCACGCAGGCGCAAGGTATCTTGATCGGTGCGGCGGTGGTGCTGATGTACACGCTGTATGGCGGCATGTGGTCGGTGGCGCTGACCACGTTTTTCCAGATGATCGTCATCGTGCTCGGCCTGCTGTACATCGCCTGGCTGGTATCCGACCTCACCGGCGGCGTGATGCCGGTGATCGAACACGCCGCCGCCAACGAGAAATTCCATTTCTGGCCTGAGCTGAACACGGTGGCGCTGATCGCCTTCATTTCCGGCCTGATCACCATGGGCTTCGGCTCGATTCCGCAGCAGGACGTGTTCCAGCGCGCCAATGCGTCAAAGAACGAAAACGTCGCGGTGTGGGGCACCGTGCTGGGCGGCGTAGCCTACTTCCTGTTCGCTGCCGTGCCGCTGTTCCTGGCCTATTCCGCTAACCTGATCGACCCCGCTCTGGTCACTCGCTGGCTGGCGGAGGATAGCCAGAAGCTGCTGCCGGAACTGGTGCGCGGCCATCTGCCGCTGTTCGCGCAAGTGGTTTTCTACGGCGCGCTGCTGTCGGTGATCATGTCCACCGCGTCCGGCACCTTGCTGGCGCCGTCGGTGACATTGTCGGAAAACGTGCTGAAGCGCTTCTTTACCCACCGCAAACATCTGTCCGACAAAAAGCTGTTGCAGACCACGCGCTGGATCGTCGGCATTTTTGCGGTCTGCGTGACCTTGTATGCGCTGTGGGCGCTGGGCGAGGAAACCGGCATCCACCAGATGGTGGAGAACGCTTACAAGGTGACGCTGGTGGTGGCCTTCGTACCGCTGGTCGCCGGCCTTTACTGGCGCCGCGCCAATACGCTGGGCGCTTATCTGGCGATCGGCCTGGGTTTGCTGACCTGGATTCCGATGGAACTCTGGCTGCCGGAAGGCGAAGGTTTGATGCCGCCACAGTTCGCCGGTTTCCTGATGGCCGGTGTCGGCATGATCGCCGGTTCCCTGATTCCCGCCCAACGACGAATTTGAATGTCAAAATCGAGCCTAGATCACACAGCACCATCACTTAGCCCCAGATTCCGCCTTAATGCTAAAAATACCGCTCCCCGCTCTTTCGTCTGAACCGGAAGTCATCAAGTGCAAATATTGCGGCAGCACGCAGGTGCGCCCGTCGCACAAATCATCCGGTAAGAACGAACGCGTCACCTACCGTTGCCAGGCGTGCAAGAAGCACTTCCGCGTTGGCACTGGCGGGTTTGGCGGGCTTGGCACAAAGCATCTGTGGATCGGTGGCGGCATCCTGGCCGCTGTGGCCATCACCATCGGCATCAGCCTGCTGGGCAACAGCCCGGCCGATGTGCCGTTCAAGGCCGAGATTGAAACCGCCAAACAAGACCAGTTGGCCGCCTTGCAAAAGGAAGTCAAAAAGGGTGACCCGCAGGCGCAATACGATCTCGGCCGCACGCACTGGCTGAATGCCAAGTATCAACTGGCCTTCCCATTGCTCAAAGCGGCGGCCGACCAGGGTCATGTCGAAGCCACCTATCAGGTTGGCCTGGCGTATTTAAGTGGACAGGGCACGCTGCAAAACTACCGCTCGGCGCTGGAATACTTCACAAAATCCGCCGAACTCGGCCACATGGAGTCCGAATATCGTTTGGGCCTGCTCTATCGGGATGGACTGGCGACGCCGCCAAACAAGGAAACTGCCTATGTCTGGCTGAATATTGCCGCCGCGCGCGGGCATGAAGATGCTCTGCTTTTTCGCGACAAGCTGGCCGCCGTGATGAGTTCGCAAGAACTCCACCGCGCCCAGGAAGCGAGCGCGCAAACCAATGCCAAGCTGCCCGACGCGATGGCGAAAAAACCCTGACGGTCTGGCGGATCACCACGCACCGATGACCGAGTCCACCGCCAAGAAGACTCGTCTGAACGGCTTTATTGCCTTCTATCTCGTGTTCCTGACGGCAGGCAGTCTGTATCCGTTTGCCGACTGGCTACCCATCACCGACTGGTCGATCGGCTTTCTCAGCGCCCCTTGGCCGCAGTACATCACGCGCACCGACCTGGCCACCAACCTGCTGATTTATGTACCCCTTGGCTACGCCCTGGCGCGCTGGTTCACCCGCCCCGGTCATGCCGCGCGCGGCGTAAGCACCGGCGTGGCATGCAGTCTGGTGGTCAGTCTGCTGCTGGAAAGCGGCCAGCAATTGCTGCCTGGGCGCAACGCTTCGAATCTTGACATGCTGGTCAATGGTCTCGGCGCGTTGACCGGCGCCTTGCTCACACTCCATCACGGCCGCTGGCTGCGCGCCGGGCGGGCGCTGCACCGTTGGCGCGACCGCTGGTTCCATGCCGGCCTGCAAACCCATGTCGGGCTGACGCTTTTATCACTTTGGTTTCTCACCCAGTTCGCCTTGTTGCCTTACCCCGGCATGGGCTGGCTGGATCTGCATCTGCGCCCGATCGACACGCCGCCGGGAGGGCTCGATCAGATCAATTTCCCCTGGTTCTCCGCTGTGGTACTGGAAATGGCGACGCTGGGCGCTTACGCAGCCAACCTCTTGCGACCGGGCCGGTATGTCAGTGGCATGCTGTTGCTGGTTGCCCTGGCCTTCGCCATGAAGCTGCTTGCGGCAACGATTCTGCTGAAGCTGAAAGTGGTGGGCGGCGTGCTTTCATTGGAAACTCTGGCCGGTTTTCTGTTGGCGTTCTGGCTACTCCTCACCCCGCTCGCCTCGCGGCACAGAATGCGCTTCGCCATGATCATGTTGGGGCTGACGCTGCTGGTTCGCCTGTGGTTGGCAAATTTTCAGTTATGGCCTTCCGTCAGCGTGCTGAATATTGTCGGCCTGGCGAAAGCGGTGGCGTTTCTTTGGCCCTTCCTGGCACTAGTGATGTTGGCCTCCTACCAGCCGCGCTGGCGAAAAACGGCACGCTGAACCCACTTCCGAGCCATGTGATGCGGCAGCGCCAATCTAGCGCTATCGATCAGCCCAGGGAACTCGCGACGGCCCCGACAGCGCGGTCATGAAGAGCATCAGATAGGCGATGAAGATGACTCGAGGCATATCCAGCAGGCCGCCGAACAAGCCTACCGCCAAAAAACTCGCCATTGCGGTACCCACCGCGAACCCCCAGGCATCGCCCTGCCGCGCGCGATGTATCGCCGCGGCCAGGGTTGCGGCGAGGAATCCGGCCAGACCAAGCAACCCCAACGCCCCCTGATCGAAATAGATGTGTACCCACAAGTTCTTGATGTGCCAAGGCAGGTGATTGAAGTCGTAATAAGGGAACCAGCGTTCCATGCCGCGTGAGAAATCGCCGTTTGCCAGCCATTCACGCCCCTTTGCATCCTTCAGACTGACGTTATCGATGTCAACCAACGTACCCGGCCCGCTCAAATACTCGTAACGCTGCCAGTTCATGAATTCCAGCAACAACGGTTGACGCCCGGTCACACCGCGTTCGCCAAGCGAGCCCGTATTGAACTGCCAACTCACATGCTGCCAATCGCCCCGAGTATTTTTAAGATGCGAGTTGAACTCGCGAAAGTCGGATGGCGTATCAGACTGCAACAGGATATTGCGTCGATACATCATGGTGCGCAGCCACAGCCGTTCATCATCCGTGCGGACATCGAAGGCGAGCGTGAAATCCTCGCCAGCAGGTAAGGCTACACGCTGTGTCATGCGCGCATCCTGAACCCTGGCCTATACCGCCCTGGCCAATATCACCCTGAACGCCTGCCCAGAGATATTCGGCGGGAAATCGGCCGACTCCCATGCCGAACAACCTTGTCGGCCAATCGGCAGGCATCAGGTTGAGCGCGTCTTGCCAGTGGTTTTCCCGCGTCACCATATCGACCTGATTGCCTGCCAGGCGTTTCTCCATACGCGCCCCCAACAAAGCCGGCGTTACCACGGCGATACATCCGGTCACCAGCATCATGGTCACGGCGACACCCTTGAAGCCGGTTGGCACGGCCAGGCGCTGGCCCGCCCAAAAGCCGCCCGCTCCAACCAGTGCGGCCAACCCGAACAGGAGCCAAGCGGAAAAATTCGGGTCCAATACAGTCTGTTGCATCCCCCAGGCTGCGCCGACAATGGCTAATACGGCAACAGGAACCCCCAGCAAGCGGCTCTGTTTGGCGCTGAAGGCGCCGCCCCACAAGCCACCCACCCAGCTGAGCAGTCCGATCAACACCGGGTA
>JAIFLB010000003.1 GCA_020049245.1 Betaproteobacteria bacterium
ACGCGTTCGCCGGCACGCAAATCTTCTAGCGCCTTGCCGGATAACTGGCCGTAATTCGCGAAGCTCTGCACTGCGTAATACACATCGCCATTCGGCGCTGCATAGGCATGGCCACGGTCAATCAAGAGCTGAATCATGTTCAGCATTTTGCCGACGTATTCAGTCGCGCGCGGCTCATGGTTGGGCGGCAGAACACCCAACGCCGCACTGTCTTCGTGCATCGCGGTAATGAATCGATCGGTCAACGCGGTAAAAGGCTCGCCATTGTCCTGCGCCCGCTTGATGATCTTGTCGTCGATGTCAGTAATGTTGCGGACATAAGTGACCTGATAACCCGAGTGACGCAGCCAGCGCGTCACCATGTCGAACACCACCAGCACGCGCGCATGACCGAGATGGCAGTAGTCATAAACGGTCATGCCGCAGACATACATGCGCACCTGGCCGGGAATGATCGGTGTGAATTCCTCTTTCTTGCGGCTTAACGAGTTGTAGAGCGAAAGCATCAGCTGCCTCCCTTTTGCCCTTGTCCGGCGGTCCAGGCATCTTTCAGGCCGACGGTCCGATTGAACACCAGCTTCTCGCCCGGCTTGTGGTCGTTGCGGTCGGCGCAAAAATAGCCCAGGCGCTCAAACTGGTAACGCGACTCTGGCGCTGCGTTCTCAATCGCGGGCTCAACCCAGCCCTGGACGATTTGCAGTGATGCCGGGTTGAGAAAGGTCAGGAAATCGCGGTCCTTGTGGCCGTCCGGTTCGGGATCGGTGAACAGGCGCTCATACAGCCGAATCTCGATTGGCTTCGCATGCGTCGCAGATAACCAGTGAATCACCCCTTTGACTTTGCGACCCTGCGGATTCTTGCCCAGCGTGTCGTGGTCGATGCTGCAACGCAATTCGGTGACGTTGCCGGCCGCATCCTGGATGACTTCCTCGCACTTGATGACATAGGAATAACGCAAGCGTACTTCGCCGCCCGGCGCCAGACGTTGCCAGCCGGCGGGCGGCGTGGCGGAAAAATCATCCTGCTCAATCCAGATTTCACGACTGATCGGCACATCCCGCTCGCCAAACTCGGGATGATTCGGATGAAAACCCGCGCTACGACTGGTTGTGGGATTGGCTGAAGCGGCATCCTGAAAATTGGTCAGCACCACCTTGAGCGGATTGATCACCGCCATCACCCGTGGCGCCTTGGATTCCAGGTCTTCACGAATGCAGCCTTCCAGCACCGCCATATCGATGACGTTCTCCGATTTCGAAATGCCGATGCGGCGGGCAAACTCGCGGATACCCTCCGGTGTATAGCCGCGTCGGCGCATGCCATGGATGGTCGGCATGCGCGGATCATCCCAACCGGACACCAATCCTTGCGTGACCAGCTGGTTCAACTTGCGCTTGCTGGTGACGGTGTAATGCAGTTCCAGCCGTGAAAACTCGATCTGGCGCGGATGCGAGGGCACCGGCAACTGGTCGAGCACCCAATCGTAGAGCGGGCGGTGGTCTTCGAACTCAAGCGTGCACAGCGAATGCGTGATGTTTTCCAGCGCATCGGAAATGCAATGGGTGTAGTCGTACATCGGGTAGACCAGCCAGGTGTCACCGGTGCGAATGTGATGCGCGCGTTTGATCCGGTAAATCACTGGATCGCGCATATTGATGTTGGGTGAAGCCATGTCGATCCGGGCGCGCAAAGTCTTCGTACCATCAGCGAATTCGCCCGCCTTCATGCGCCGGAAAAGATCGAGGTTCTCTTCCACCATGCGCTCACGATATGGGCTGGCGCGTCCGGCCTGGGTCAGCGTGCCGCGATATTCACGCATTTCTTCCGGCGTCAGATCATCGACATAGGCCAGGCCTTTTTTGATCAGGGTCTCGGCATAGTCATACAGCGCCTGAAAATAATCTGAAGCCCAGCGGACGGAACCATTCCATTCAAAACCCAGCCAATGCACATCTTCCTGGATGGCCAGCGCGTATTCCTCGCTTTCCTTCTCCGGATTGGTGTCATCGAAGCGCAGATTGCAGGCGCCATCGAAATCTTTCGCCAGACCAAAATTCAGGCAAATCGACTTCGCATGCCCGATATGCAGGTAACCATTGGGTTCTGGCGGAAATCGCGTCACGATGCCAGCATGCTTGCCACTGGCGAGATCGGCCTCAATGATGGAACGGATGAAATGCTGCACCGGTGCGTTGGAAATTGGGGCTTGGTCGTTCATGGCACGGAAGGTCGATCGGGAAAGAGAAAATAACAAGAAAAAAACGAGCGGCTGGGCTGAAACAGGCGGGTTGTGAGGTGAGTCAGAGGTAAGTGAGCAGGCCAGTGATTATTTTGAGTTGCGCCGCACGAAGGCTAGAATTCGCCGGTCCCGGCACTTCTGCCACGAACCTACGCAAAACGCCGAAAAGAATAGCACACATGATTATTAGCCGTTTCTCCCTTGCCCTCCTCGCTGCGCTTTTACCCGCGCTTGCTTATCCAACGCTGGCTGATGCCGCTGTTTCCAGTGTGCAGGAAGCCAACCAGGCATTTCGGCAAGGCAACAACAAAGCTGCTCTGGATAAAGTGGACAGTTTCCTGACCGCCAACCCGAAAGATGCCCAGGGTCGTTTTCTGAAGGGTCTGGTGTTGACTGAAATGAATCGCTATTCGGATGCGATCAAGATTTTTACCGGGTTGACCGAAGACTTCCCCGAACTGCCGGAGCCCTATAACAACCTGGCCGTTCTATATGCAGCTCAAGCCGATTATGAGCGCGCCAAGAACAGTCTCGAAATGGCGATAAGGACACATCCCAGCTATGCCACCGCGCATGAAAACCTGGGTGACATCTACGCCAAGATGGCTTCCCAGGCCTATGACAAGGCGATGCAACTCGACAAATCGAACACCTCCGCGCAAACCAAGCTGGCCTTGATTCGCGACCTGTTCAGCCCAACACCAAGGCCGCAGGAACCGATCAAGGTCGCCGATGCTGGCAAAGGCAAGCCTAAACCCGCTGCCAAGCCGGTCGCCGAAGAGACCGCTATTGCGGAAAGCAAACCGGAAGAAAAGGCCACCGCAGTCGCCACCGCCAAACCGGGCAAGGAACCGACCAAACCGGTGACTGAAGCGATTGATCCGAAGGCGCAGGTCGAACGCACTTTGCGCGCCTGGGCCGCCGCCTGGAGCGCCCGTGATGCGGATGCTTACCTGAGCTTCTACAGCCCCGAGTTCAAGACGCCCGACCAGCAGGAATTTGCCGCCTGGTCGGAAGAACGCAAAACCAAGGTCACCCGGCCCGAATTTATAAAAGTCAGCATTGACCGGTTAAAAATCAGTCTGAAAGGCAACACCGCCAAGGCCAGTTTTACCCAGCAATACGAATCAAACATCGTCAAGGATTCTGGCAACAAGACCATGCAACTGGTGCGTCAAGGCGGCAACTGGAAAATTCTCGACGAGCGATGAAAACCGTAATTAACCGCCAGCTGCATCGAATCACAATCATTGCTCAATCGGTTGCCAAGGCGGTTGGCAAATTTGTTGCCAAATTGTCGGTGGTCGCCGCCATTGCCGCCATCGTTATCCTGGCAACCACGCCGGCCGGCCTGCTTTCGGCTAATGATACCGTTTCGACCGCACCGATCTTGCTCGCCGCCGCCGACACCAGCCGTCTGCTGCCCCTGACCAGCATTGCCTCCCCCGACGCACTGATTTCGAAGGCGCTACAGGACATCCGCGCCAGTCGCATGGACGATGCGCTGAGAGAAGTGAATCGCGCCATTGCCTTGCGGCCGGACTTCAAACTGGCGCATCTGATTCGTGGTGATCTGTTGACTGCCCGTATGCGGCCGCTGGCTGGCCTGGGCGCGGCCTCGAAAGTACCCAGCGAATCACTTGATGACCTGCGCGACGAAGCCCGGGTTCGTCTGCTGCGTTACATCGACCAACCCGCCCCCGATCTGTTGCCGCGCCAGATACTCCAGCTTGCGCCTCAGCAGAAATACGCCCTGCTTGCGGATACCTCGCGCGCGAGGTTGTATCTGTTCGAGAACATCGATGGCGTGCCGAGGCTGAAATCCGATTTCTATATGACCATCGGCAAGAACGGCACCGACAAGCGGGTTGAGGGCGACAAGCGGACGCCGATGGGGGTCTACCAGATCGTCGAGCAATTGCCGCGCGCCGGCCTGGCCGACCTTTACGGGGATGGCGCCTATCCACTCAACTACCCGAATGAATGGGATCAGATGCAAGGCCATGGCGGCCATGGTATCTGGTTGCATGGTGTGCCATCCAACACCTACAGCCGCCCTCCCCGCTCCAGCGATGGCTGCGTGGTAGTCGCCAATCCTGATCTGAAAGAGCTATCGCGCTGGATCAAGGTAGGCTCGACGCCGGTGATCATCACAAACCGCACCGACTGGATCAGCCAGGAGGAGTGGGAGCAGAGCCGCGACAACCTGTTAGCCCAGCTGAATCGATGGAAGAGCGATTGGGAAGCGCGCGACCCGGATCGTTTCCTGCTTCACTACAGCGGCAACATGACCAACGGCCAAGGCGCCACATGGGCGAAAGACAAGCGTCGAAACATTCTGAGCAAGGAATGGATACGCATCAACCTCAGCAATATCAGTCTGTTCCTTTATGGCAACGGCAACATGGCGTACGCCGAATTCACCCAGAGTTACAGCAGCAACACCTTATCCAGCCTGTCCAGCAAACGTCTGTATTGGCAAATGCAACAAGGCACCTGGCGGGTCGCGCTGGAAAAATCCATAGACATCCCCATATCGGACCAACTTGCACAGCGTTAACCAAACATGATGAATTCATCTCGCAGAAATCTGTTGTTACTTGCATTGCTAGCGCCCTGGACCAGTCTCACCAACGCCGCTGCCACCAAACCCACAAACACCCCCACGAAACGAAAGGTCAAAATGGTCACCCTGCACACCAATTTCGGTCCCATCGCGCTCGAACTCGATGCCAAAGCCGCCCCCGAAACCGTCGCCAACTTCATTCAGTACGCCAAGGATGGCCACTACGACGGCACGATTTTTCACCGCGTCATTGATGGATTCATGATTCAGGGTGGTGGCTTCACCGCCGACATGGACCAGAAACCGACGCGCGCGCCGATCCAGAACGAAGCCCAGAACGGCCTCAAGAATGTGACCTACAGCGTCGCCATGGCGCGCACGCCGGACCCGCATTCCGCCAGCAGCCAGTTCTTCATCAATATCGCCGACAACGCCTTCCTGGATTTCCGTGCTGCCAATTCGCAAGGCTACGGCTACTGCGTGTTCGGCAAAGTGACAGCGGGCCAGGATGTAGTCGATCGGATTCGCAAGGTTCGCACCGGTTCCAAGGCTGGCCACCAGGATGTACCGGTTGAAAACGTCATCATCGAACGCGCCGAAGTCACGGAAGACTGAACCTGGACGCCGCGCCACACAGCGCCACATCCAACTTGCACGGTTCACTATTCATCTCTGATCTGCATCTGACACCGGAGCGTCCGCTACCGGTGCAGCTGTTCCACCGGTTCATCAACGAAGTCGCCCGGAATGCGCAATCGCTCTACATTCTGGGCGATTTTTTTGAAGCCTGGGTCGGTGATGACAACCTGGCCGAAGCATTCAATCAAGCCATTGCCAATGCCCTGAATTCTCTTGCGGCGCAGGGCGTGGATGTGTTTTTCCTGCCCGGCAATCGGGACTTTCTGGTTGGCCCCGCCTTTGCCAAAGCCGCCGGGCTGACACTGCTGCCAGATCCAACGCCAATCGATTTGTACGGCATCGCGACCCTGCTTGCCCACGGCGATCAATTCTGCACCGACGACG
>JAIFLB010000192.1 GCA_020049245.1 Betaproteobacteria bacterium
TGAGGAAATCCGGATTCCGCCAATCAAGCGGGTGACGCGTGGGGGCTTCGAGACTGCCTTCGCGAACGGCCATGGGTGACTCCGGTATCGACGTGATTGAAACCACTTGCGGGCTGAAAGCGACTCGGCCCGCAAGCGGAGCCTCCTACTGGCCCAGCGTGTCCAGGGCCTTCTGGAAACGGTTGGCGTGCGAGCGCTCGGCCTTGGCCAGCGTCTCGAACCAGTCGGCAATTTCCTCGAAACCTTCCTCGCGAGCCGATTTGGCCATACCCGGATACATATCGGTGTACTCGTGGGTTTCGCCGGCGATGGCGGCTTTCAGGTTGTCGCCGGTTGGGCCGATTGGCAGGCCAGTGGCCGGATCACCGCTGGCTTCCAGGTACTCCAGATGGCCATGCGCGTGGCCGGTTTCGCCTTCAGCGGTGGAACGGAACACGGCGGCGACGTCGTTGTAGCCTTCCACGTCCGCCTTGGCTGCGAAATACAGGTAACGGCGGTTGGCTTGCGATTCGCCGGCAAATGCGGCTTTCAAGTTGTCTTCGGTCTTTGAACCTTTGAGTTGCATGGGTTGCTCCTTGTCTCTTGCTTGAAATTTTGCCCCGGCAGGAAACCCGCGCCAGAGATACGGGTTTGTTTAGACTTGATCCAAACATGTCAGGTTTTTTAGTTTGCTTGAGTATTTCTGTCAACCATCTAATTCCGAAAAATAAAGTACACCGCGCCGAGCAGGCAGCAGCCGGCCCAGAGGTAATTCCAGGTCATCGGCTCCTTCATGTAGAACACT
The DNA here is from genome assembly GCA_020049245.1 of Betaproteobacteria bacterium. Taxonomy (GTDB): domain Bacteria; phylum Pseudomonadota; class Gammaproteobacteria; order Burkholderiales; family Thiobacillaceae; genus PFJX01. The sequence goes on from JAIFLB010000192.1 coordinate 785, forward strand.
GCGAACGGCACGAAAACCGCCAGCGTGATGACCTCCTGCAGTATCTTCAATTGCGGCAGCGTCAGCAGCGTGAAGCCGATGCGATTGGCCGGCACCTGCAGCATATATTCGAAAAATGCCACGCCCCAGCTCGCCAGCGCGGCAATCCACCAGGGATAGGCATTCAGATGCTTGAGATGGGCGTACCACGCCACCGTCATGAACAGGTTGGACAGAACCAGCAAAACGATGGTCTGGAGGACAGTGGTGTTGAGCAGCGATTGCATGGGAAGCCCGGCTGATAAAGCCGCGCGATGATAAGTCAGCCCTTGCTTGCCTGGCAGCCTGCCGTTCAGGCGCGCCAGGGCTTAAATAGCTGCATCAGACCCGGAAGCCGGCGACCAATTCGTTCAGCCGCCCGGCCAGGCTGGAGACCTTGCCCGCGTTGTGGCTGGTTTGCCGGCTGGCGCTGGCATTGGTTTCGGTCATCTGGGCGATCTGCTCGACACGCACGGCGACTTCCTTGGCGGCGGCGCTTTGTTCGCGCAGGGCAAGATGGATTTCATTCACCGATCGGACCACATCGCTGGCCCGCTGTTCGATCTGGCCAATCGACTCGCCGGCGCGACGCGCCAGTTCCTCGCCCTGATTGGCGCGCTCAACATCAGACTGCATCGCCTGCATGGTGCGTTCAGTGCCGGTCTGAATACGCTGAATCATGTCGCCGATCTGTTTCGTCGAGGACGATGTCCGCTCTGCCAGTTTGCGCACTTCATCCGCCACCACCGCGAAACCGCGCCCCTGTTCGCCGGCCCGCGCCGCCTCGATGGCGGCATTCAACGCCAGCAGATTGGTCTGGTCGGCAATTTCCTTGATCACATTGACGATGCTGGTGATTTCCGAGGTCAAACCACCCAACTCGGCGACGATGCCGGAAGACAATCGCGCGCCTTCAGCGATCGCCTGCATCTCGCGCGCCGCGTTCAACGTCACCTCGCGTCCCTCGCGCGAGGACTCTCCCGAACGCACCGCCAGATTGTGCGAATCCGTCGCGTGTTCGCGCATCTGGTCGATCGAAACCGAAAGCTGTTCCATCGACGCCGCCATGCCCGTGGCGGATTCCGCCTGCTGGTGGCTGGCGCCGGCCACATCGGTGCTGGCGCTGGCGAGTTCGCCGGACATCTGTTCGAGCGAATGCGCGCCATCGCGGACCTGGCTGACCACTTCGCGCAAATGGTCCTGCATGGTGGCAAGGCTCTTCAGCAGTTCGCTGATCTCGTCACGCCCGGAAACCACAATCGGCTGCGTCAGATCGAAGCTCGCAACCGCCTCAACTGTGCTTCTCGCAGCCGACAATTGATGGCTCAAACGGCTTAGCAACAACCAGATCGTCATGCCGACCAGCACGAAAACCACGCCAAACAGCACCGCCACGATCCACATCATGCGGCGTGCCGTCTGCTTTGCCGATTCAAACGAAGCCTCCACCACGCCCTGGTAATAGGGCATGAACTGCTCCATCGGCTTGACCACATTGCCTTGCACCAGCGGCCATTCGTCTTCCAGAATACTTTTAACGGAATCCAGGTCGTCGTTCTGATACACAGTCATCAGCCGCGCCATCAAGGCATTCAGTTCAGGCATCCCCTTGTCGATCTTGTCCAGCAACGCCTTTTCCGCCACTGGTAGCGTCTGCGCTGCCGCCAACTCGCGAAATTGCCCCCACTCCTTCGGCAGCGCGGCTTGCGACTCTTTCAAATGATTCGCCGACCCCACCGTCGGCAACTGTTCCAACGCCACACCAGCAATCCGAAAACGAACTTCCTTCAGGCGGCGCTCCACGGATTGCAACACCGTCAGCGGCACCACCGCCTGATCATTGACTTCGCTCAACATGGCCGCCCCGCTGCGAGAGGCCTGAATCGCCATTCCGCCCAGGGCCAGGAGAGATAACAGGGTGACGGTTGCCAATAAAACAAGCAGGCCGCGCAGGGTGTGGATCATGGTTCTCTCTCCTCTGGTTTTTATGAAAAGCTGGCGAACGATGCTTACTCGGTGGGGAATCCTTTGCTTTCCCAGGCCGGCAGACCGTCGCGGAACCAGCTTACTTTCTTGTAGCCCGCCTTGATCGCCGCGTCCGCGCCCTTGTAACCGCGCCAGCATGGCGAACCGTTGCAATAAAACACCATCGCCTTGTTCTTGTCGGCAGGCAGCTTGCTCATGTCGAACGAGTCCTTCGGATCAAGTTTGCCAACCTTCTTGTGGACTTCCTTGAAAACCACGTTGATCGCGCCCTTGATGTGCTTCTCGGCATATTCCGCCGCAACCCGCGCATCGACGAACACCGCGCCCTTGTCGAACAAGGCCTTTGCCTGAACTTCATTCACCATCGTGCCGCCGGGAATGGCGTTGGGGGTTTCTTCAACAGCGAAGCTCGGGTTGGCAACAAAAGCCAGGGTAGCGGCAATAACGAGTGAGTGCATAAAGCGGGCTTGCATGGGTGTCTCCTTTTAGTCATGTAAGGGTTCCTCTCCAGAGGAGACCCTTTTTCGACTCTCCAGCGGGAAACTTTAGTAGTTGCTCAGTATTTGTTTTTTTCTGAGGTTTAGATTCGCATTCAGAAGAATCAGCGACTATGGCGGAGTTGCGAGATTGGGCGCGCCAACTCCAGCGTTGCGATCACCCAAGTGTCCGCGACCAACCTCTACATGAAATTGGGCAGCGGCGAAGCGCGATCAAGCCCGCCAGTCATGGTATCAGCGTGCCGTCGGTGCAAAACACACGGCACTGGCACGGTAATTGTCTGAAACGAATAGGAGTCTCCTGCCTATGCTTCAGGGACACTCAAATGCTTCAAACGTTGTCGCCTTCTCGGGAGGTCTGTGCTTGCAGACATGTCTCGGCAGCGAGGATCGCCGCTGAAATATCCGGTTGCAAGGCGCGTCCATCCAGCCCGGCGGCAAGACCGGCGTTGTGCAGCTTGGCGCTGATCCGCTCGTTGGCTTCGCACAAGATCATGCAGATTCCGCGCTTGGTCAGTTGCGCCGACATGCGTTCAAGCGCGGCCAGGCCGGTGGCGTCGATCAATGGGACGCGTCCAAGGCGCAGCACGACCAGCCGCACGCCGCTGGTGATGCCAAGCAAAGTGTTTTCAAAGGTTTCTGCCGCACCAAAGAAAAACGGTCCGTCGATTGAGTAAATCTGCACACCGGCCGGTACACCAATCGGACAGGCGAGCTCGATTTCTTCGGCGTTCATGCCTTCCACTTTGACCGTTTCCGACATTCGCTTCATGAACAGCAGCGCCGCCAGAATCACGCCGACATTCACCGCCAAGACCAGATCGGTGAATACGGTGAGGATGAAGGTGATCAACAACACCGCCTTGTCATTGCGCGGCGAGGTGCGCACCAGATTGAGGAAATGTCGCCACTCGCTCATGTTGTAGGCCACCACGAACAGGATGGCGGCCAGTCCGGCAAGCGGGATATGCGCTGCCAGTGGCGCGGCGGCCAGGATAATCAACAACAACACGGCAGCATGGGTCATGCCTGCGATTGGGCTGTTGGCACCATTGCGCACATTGGTCGCGGTGCGGGCGATGGCGCCGGTGGCCGCGAAACCACCGAACATCGGACTGAAGATATTCGCCACCCCCTGCCCGACCAATTCCTGATTGGAGTTGTGGCGGGTGCCGGTCATGCCGTCCGCCACCACCGCCGAAAGCAGTGATTCAATAGCGCCCAGCATGGCGATGGTGAAGGCCGGGCCGATCAATTCGACGATCCGCGCCAGGGTAATTTCCGGCCAGTGAAAGACCGGCAGGCTCGACGGTACGCCGCCGAAGGTACTGCCGATGGTGGCAACGCCGTCGAATTGAAAAACGCTTTGCACCAGGGTCACCGCCAGCATCGCCACCAGCGGGCCGGGGATCGCGCGGGGCAGAAACTTGGGGGTCAGCAACGTCAGGCCGAGGCCGAATAAACCCAGCAGGGTGGTGGCCACATGCAGATTCGGCAACGATTCGAGGAGGTGCAGGAATTTTTCATGGAAGTGGCCGACCGGCGGCGCCGGCAAGCCAAAGAAATCCTTCCACTGGCCGACGAATATGATCACTGCGATGCCAGTGGTGAAACCGACGATGACTGGCGTTGGGATGAATTTGATGATCCCGCCCAGCTTTGCCAGACCCAAACCAAGCAGGATCAGGCCAGCCATGAAAGTGGCAATCTGCAAGCCGTCAAAACCATGCTGGGCTGTGATCGCGGCAAGGATGACGATAAACGCGCCGGTAGGGCCGGTCACCTGCACCCGACTACCGCCCAGCATTGCCGCGAGAAATCCGGCGACGATGGCGGTATACAGACCGGCTTCCGGCGTTGCGCCACTGGCAATGGCGAAGGCCAGTGACAACGGCAGCGCGACCACCCCGACGACCACGCCGGCGATCAGATTGCGGGCCAGATGCCGGCGATTCAACAGCCCGGCAATGGCGGCTTCACGCAGTGCGATCATCTCCGCCACTCCAAAAAATCCAGCACGCCGTTGTTAGATCGACTCGGGAGCGGCCTGCCGGGGACAGAAAAGATGTCAACCCAGGCACCAAGTTCATGCCTCAGAACTCATTGCGAATCCGCTTGTAGCCTTTGACCAGTTCGTTGTTGGCCTGCGCCACGCTTTCCGAGAAGCCGGCCTGGTCGGGGGTCACGGGCTCGATTTTGGCCAGTTCGGCGTCGGAATGGATGTTGGTGGTGGACGGAATGTAGAAGCCGGCGGGCACTGAGCAACCTTCGACCACGGCATTGTGGCGCACCACCGAGCCATCGCCGACGGTGCAGTTGTAGAGCACCGAATTGAAGCCGATGAACACGTTGTTGCCTACCGTGCACGGGCCATGCACGATGGAACGGTGGGCGATCGAAGTGCCTTGGCCGATCACCACGCCGCCACCTGCCTTGCAATGGATGACGACGCCATCCTGGATGTTCGAATCGGC
>JAIFLB010000104.1 GCA_020049245.1 Betaproteobacteria bacterium
AACTCCGGAGTACTTCATCCAGGCCATGCAGATGTACAGGACCGGCATGCGCACCTCCGACGTCGGCGGCGTGATGCGGATGTTTTCCAAGGGCCTGACCGACGCCGAAATCACCGCCCTGGCGCACTATTACGCCAGTCTGGGCAGCAAGCGGGAGTTGCGTTAAGTGATGTTTACCCGGCAATTTCATCCGACCGGAGTTGCAAACTCAAGCCGATTTGGTTCTGGAATTGCCGCCGGGCAATACAAACCGCCAGCTTGATCGCGGTAGCATAAAGATTCAGCATTCCCGCCTCGCTGTCTTCGCCCGTCTTTTCATTGGAATTGTATGAACGCTTCCCCCAACATCGTCATCCTGGGTGCCGGTTTTGCCGCACTCACCGCCGTCCGTGAATTACGCAAACGCGCGCCCAACGCCCACCTCACCCTGATCGCGCCGAAGGCTGAATTCGTCTACCTGCCGAGCCTGATCTGGATTCCATCCGGCTTGCGCAAAGGCAGCGACCTGGTGCTGCCGCTGAATCGTTTCCTGCAAGACCACAAGGTCGAATTCTTTGCCGGCAGAGTTACCGGTCTGGAAGATGGCGGCCGCACGGTGTTGACCGATGCCGGCAGTGTCTACAACGATGCCCTGCTGATCGCCACTGGCGGCCGCTTCATCAAAAAGCTGCCTGGCATCGAACACGCGTTGACGCTGTGCGAAGGTATCGCCTCTGCGGAAGCCATCCGCGATCGCGTCAACGCAATGACCAGCGGGCGCATCGCGCTCGGCTTTGGCGGCAACCCCAACGAACCATCGGCCATGCGCGGCGGCCCGATGTTCGAACTGTTGTTCGGTCTGGATACGCTGTTGCGACAACAAGGCAAGCGCAAAAATATCGAACTGACCTTCTTCAACGCCGCCGCCGAACCCGGCAAACGCCTGGGAGAAAAAGCGGTTTCCGGCTTGCTGGCAGAAATGGCCAAACGCCGCATCGACACCCATCTTGGTCACAAGCCGCTGGGATTCTCGGAAAAAGGCGTCGATACCGAAGGCGGCCACATCAATGCCGATCTGATCCTGTTCATGCCCGGCCTCACCGGCCCGGCCTGGGCGGCGGAAGCCGGCTTGCCGTTGACCCCGGGCGGTTTTTTCAAGGCCGACGAATTTTGTCAGGTTGCCGGCGCTCACAACGTCTTCGTGGCCGGCGATGCCGGCAGCTTCCCCGGCCCGGACTGGATGCCCAAGCAAGCCCACATGGCCGACCTGCAAGCCAAAGCAGCGGCGGAAAATCTGCTGCTGGCGCTGGATGGCAAACCCGCCAGCGCACGCTTCAAGATCGAACTGATCTGCATCGTCGATACCATCGACAAAGGCATCCTCGTCTACCGCGACCTCAAGCGCTCATTCCTGCTGCCTTCATCGCGTCTGTTCCACTGGGCCAAGCGCTACTTCGAGGGGCATTACCTGAAAATCTTCCGCCAGTAACGAACACACCGCTTGGTCACTCCGCGCAAGCATTATTCACTGCGGCGGCACGCCCTTTCGATCCCTTCATTTATCCGCTGCAAACATGCCCATCCAGACTCACTACGAAAGAATTGGCGGTGAAGCCGCAATTCATCAACTGGTCGATCTTTTTTACGGCCACATGGACGAACTGCCGGAAACCTATGGCATTCGCAAACTGCACGCCGAAGACTTGTCCGGCTCGCGCTCCAAGCTGTTCGACTTCCTCTCCGGCTGGATGGGCGGCCCGCAGCTGTACACCGACAAGTACGGCCACCCGATGTTGCGTCGCCGTCATTTGTCGTTTGCGATTGGCAATTCCGAACGCGATCAGTGGATGCACTGCATGCAACTGGCGCTGAACGAAACCGTCGCCGATGAAAGTCTACGTGTCGAGTTGTATCAAGCCTTCTTGAAAGTCGCCGACCACATGCGCAATCGCGCTTAGCCGACCGGTGCGGTAGATCGGCCTCAAGCCCGATGGGCTCCCAGGGCCTCGACACATTCCTTTATCAGTCCCGGGCCGCAGTAGATCAGGCCGGTATAAAACTGCACCAAGTCGGCGCCAGCCTTGATTTTGGCTTCGGCATCGGCGCCACTGAGAATGCCGCCAGCGCCGATGATCGGCACTTCGCCAGCCAATGCGGCATGGAAGGCGCTGATCACGCGGGTCGATTTCTCGCGCACCGGCAGGCCGGAGAGACCGCCGGTTTCGTTGCCGTGCGGCAGCTGATCGACGCCGTCGCGCGCCAGCGTGGTGTTGGTGGCGATCAGCGCGTCGATGTGGTGTTTTCTGAATAACCCCGCCATTTCGGCGATCTGCTGAGCATCCAGGTCTGGCGAGATCTTGATCGCCACAGGCATGAATTTTCCGTGCCGCTGGCTGAGTTCCGTCTGGCGTTGCTTGATCGCCTTCAGCAACGCATCGAGTTCATCGCCACCTTGCAGGGCGCGCAAATTCTTGGTGTTGGGCGAGGAAATGTTGATGGTGACGAAGCTGACTTTTCCGTAGAGTTTTTCCAGGCAGATCAAGTAGTCGTCAGCGGCTTTCTCGATCGGGGTGTCGAGATTCTTGCCCAGGTTGACGCCAAGAATGCCCTTGAAGGCGGTTTTCTGCAGATTGATCAGCAGATTGTCGACACCATGATTGTTGAAGCCCATCCGGTTGATGATGGCCTGAGCTGGCGGCAGTCGAAACAAACGCGGCTTGGGATTGCCGGGCTGCGGACGCGGGGTGACTGCGCCGATTTCAAGAAAACCAAAGCCGAAATCGGCAAGCGCGTCGATCGCTTCGCCGTCTTTGTCCAGGCCTGCGGCGAGGCCAACCGGGTTAGGAAAATCCAGCCCCATGACGCGTTTCGGCAATGCCGGCACGCTAGGCAGAAAAACCTTCAGCAGCCCCAGGCGATGCAGTATCGGCAGGTTGCGGATAGTCAGGTTGTGCGCAATTTCCGGATCAAGCTTGAACAGCAACGGGCGAAGCAGTTGGTAGAGATTCATGTATGCGGCCGACTATGGACGTGATGGCTGACACCTTCAATCTCCACCGGCACCAGATTCATCTGGCCATGACGCACGCCGCGTTCGGCGGAAATCTTTTCCGCCAGCGCGCGCACGTCAGCGGTTGCGCCGCGTAGAAACAAGGTTTCCAGGCAATTATCGTGATCGAGGTGGATGTGCATGCTGGACACGACCAGATCGTGTGCATGATGCTGCAAATCGGTGAGACGTTCGGAAAGACGCCGTTCGTGGTGGTTGTAAACGTAAGAAAGACTGGCGATACAGTGCGGTGCATCCTGGTGTTCCAGTCGATGCGCCTCCAGTTCGCGCCGTAACATGTCGCGCACGGCTTCCGAGCGGTTGGCGTAACCGCGATCGCGAATCAGCGTGTCGAATTCCTGGGCGAGCGATTCATCGAGGGAGATGGTGAAACGTTCCATAGTTCGTCCAGATCAAGACAGAAACCGCCCCGAACAAGGTCCGGGGCGGGCTGATTGCATTTGCCGATGCTTATTGATGCCTATTGATGCTTATTGCTCGTCCTGCTCTGGCTTGTGCTGCGCCGCCATTTGTTGCTGGATATTCGGTGGCACCTGTTCGTAATGGCTGAATTCCAGGGTGTATGAACCTTGGCCGCCAGTCAGCGATTTGATCCGCGATTGCAAGCTGTCGAGTTCGGCCAATGGGGCGTGACCGACCACGCTGATCATGCCGCCCCGACCGCTGACGTGGCCGGTGATCTGGCCGCGACGGGCGGAAAGATCGCCGCTGACATCACCAATGGCGCTATCCGGGGCGGTAAGTTCCACGTTGACGATGGGCTCCAGAATGATCGGCTTGGCTTTCGCTGCGGCATCCAGAAAGGCCTTTTTGCCGGCGGAGACAAAGGCGATCTCCTTGCCGTCAACAGGATGGTTCTTGCCGTCGTAGACCGTGACGCGAATGTCCTGCATCGGGTAACCGCCAACGCTGCCGGCCTGCATCGCCTGACGCACGCCCTTTTCCACAGCGGGAATAAAGGTGTTGGGAATAACACCGCCTTTCACCGCATCGACGAATTCAAAGCCTGCGCCGCGTTCCATCGGCTCGATACGCAGATAAACCTCGCCGAACTGTCCGGAACCACCGGTCTGTTTCTTGTGACGGTGATGGCCTTCCGCCGGCTGGGTGATGGTTTCGCGGTAGGCGATAGTGGGCGGATGTGTTTCCAGATCGAGGCGGAATTGCTCGCGCATTCTTTCCAGGACACGAGTGAGGTGAGTTTCACCGAGTCCGCGTATTACGACTTCGTGGGTGGTGGGGTCGTGATCGACATGCAAACCGGGATCTTCGGCAACCAACCGATGCAGAATATCCGCCAGCTTGTCCATATCGGATTGCTTTTTCGGACGCACCGCCAAGCCGAAAACGGCGTGCGGGAAGTCGAGCGGCCGCATGTGGATGTGATCATCTTCCGGCGCATCGTGCATCACCGAGTCGAAGTTGAGGTCATCCACCTTGGTCACCGCGCAGATGTCGCCCGGAACGCAAGACTCGACCGGCAAGAGTTGTTTGCCCAATACGCGGAACAAGTGGCTGACCTTGAACGGCTTGCGCGATTCGCCAATATACAAAGAAGAATCGGGCGTAATCGTACCTTGATGGACACGGAAGGAAGCGATGCGGCCGATGTAAGGATCGACTTCAAGTTTGAACACATGCGCCAGAACATGCTTGGCGGGATCGGGTTCGGCGATCAACGGTTGCGCCTCCTCGCCTTCGCCGCGCACAAACAACGGCGGGTTGCCTTCGGTCGGGTTGGGCAACAGTTTAACCATGATGTCGAGCAATTCCGGCATGCCCACGCCAGTCAGCGCGGAGACGAAACACACCGGCACCAGATGGTTTTCACGCAGCGCCTTTTCAAACGGCGCATGCAGTTGATCCGGCGCGATCTCGCCTTGTTCAAGGTACAGATTCATCAGATCTTCATCGACTTCAACGACCTGGTCGACAAGGGCGCGGTGCGCGATATCGACGCTGGAGAAATCAGACTCGCCACTCGGACTGAAGAAACAATCGGTTACCTGCGTCGCCGCCTTCGCCGGCAGATTGATGGGCAGGCATTCACGACCAAACGCGGTTTGAATCTCTTCCAGCAAAGCAGGCAGATCGATATCCGGAGCGTCGATCTTGTTGATCACAATCATCCGGCACAGTTTGCGGGTTTGCGCCCAGTGCATCATGCGGTGGGTAGTGAGTTCGATCCCCTTATGCGCGTCTATCACCACTACCACGGTTTCGACCGCGTCCAGGGCGCACAACGCCTGCCCCATGAAATCCGGATATCCGGGCGTGTCGAGCACGTGAATCAGGGTGTCCTGGTGCTGCAGGTGGGCGACGGCGACCTTGATCGAGTGCAGATGCGCTTTTTCCAACGGGTCGTAATCGCAGACGGTGCTGCCGCGTTCAACCGATCCGGCGACGGGAATAACGCCAGAGGCGGCGAGGAGATTTTCAAGCAGCGTGGTCTTGCCGGCTCCACCATGGCCGACCAGTGCGAGGGTACGTAGATTTGAAGTGTTCAAAGTGTTCATTTCGATGACTTTCTACTTGGGGTGAAAACGGTAAAAGCGTGGCAAGCGCCAAGGCGCAAGGTAGTGATACAACGGTACATGGGTCAGGCCGCCTCATTCAAAAGTTGGCCGCGTTCGGTAATCAGATCCCAGACTGAAGGCGCGATTTTCTTGATGTTGGGCAGCGCTTCTTCCGCCGTGGTGATGCAGGGCAC
>JAIFLB010000025.1 GCA_020049245.1 Betaproteobacteria bacterium
GCTCCGCCGGCTGGATGTACCGCTTGATCATCGAATCGCTGCTCGGCCTGCGCCTGGAAGTCGACAAGTTGCACATCACCCCCTGCCTGCCGGCGCACTGGCCGGGCTTCAAGCTGCATTACCGCTTCCGCGAAACGGTGTATCACATCAGCGTCGTGCAGGACGGCGTAGCAGGCCTCAGCGTCGATGGGGTTGAGTTGGAAGGGCGGGTGATCCCCCTGCTGGACGACCATCGGGAACACAACGTCGAGGTCAGAGTGAAGTTCCGCTGAATGCGCCAGCGGTAATCTAGTGAAGTGCTGCATTCTGAAGTGCCTGCGCAAGATCGACAGTGAGAATCCTTCGGAGAGAGGAGAGCGTGCTGCATCTGTTCACCAATAACTACGTAACGCAAAGCACCCGACTGTGCACGCATGGGTGGAGAAGCATCCTCGTCTGGTCATGTTCTTCACGTCCACCTCGGCCTCTTGGTTGAACATGATCGAGCGATTCTTCCGCGACATCACCACTGAACGATTACGTCGTGGCGTCTTCATCAGCGTGCCAGTTCTGATCGCCGCCATTGATGATTATGTCGCTCATCACAACAACAACCCCAAGCCGTTCATCTGGACAAAAAATCCCCGCGACATACTGCAAAAAGTGATTACAGGGGCGCAACGGCTGACCAACATATTGCGGCCGTAGGCGGCACAAGGCCTCAATGACTGTAGTGACCGACTTCTTGGTGGCTGTCTTGTTAATGCGCGACAACCGTCGTTAAAGGCGGCTGGCGGCGCTAGCGCCAAACCCGACGTGAGGTGGAATTTTCGGAAGTCCGGTTGCAGCGCAATTGAACCAGTTGAGCCAGTTGAACCAGTTGAACCAGTTGATGGTTCATTATTGTTTTTCTTGTAAAGAAGGTATTTCGTTATCAGTTTTTCTGTCCGAACCACGCTCGACATAATAGGAATAGCCGTATTCCCCTTCGGCCAGGGCCAGATGTTTTGCGCCTGTGCTTTTGCATAAATACTCAATATCGTTCACCGAGCCTGGGTCGATAGTAACGATTTCAAGTATTTCCCCAACCGCCAATCGACGCAGTGAACGAGCGGTATGGATCAGCGGAAGTGGGCATCCCATGCGTCTGGCATCAAGAGAGTCTGCGATCTGTGGATGTTTTGGCGCGATGGGCAGATGTTTGCCAATCCCATGATTTTGAAATTTTGGCGATGTCTTTTCGCTGGCAGCAAGTTGTGCGGCATCCATGCTTGAGATGACCCAGCTGGGGGTTGGTGTATTGCCATAGATGTTGCACATCGAGGTCAGGAATTTCGGGTCAAAGATGCGGATTAATGTCGGCTCCGTGAATGAGTCGGTAAATACGAGTCCGCAGTAGTTTCGTGGATGTGATTGTCGAAGGTAGGCATTCAGTGATTGCAGGGAAGACGCGAGGTCGCCGCCGGTATTGACATCTTTGGACCGCTTTTCACCAGGCAGGGGCGTGTCATTAATGTAAAGACGCCACTTTGGGTCATCCGAATGCTGGATGAAGCTGAAAATCTGGTCGAGGACTTGCCAGTCAATAATTCCCGCAAGTGTGCCGGGCATCAATTCAACAGGCTGATTGGATGCGCTATTTTTTCCTGACACGGTAAAAGTCATATTGATTTTTTGCCACTCATTTGACAATGCAAGCTATTGGCCAATTGCTGCCGTATCCCCTTGTCGTTTCAACCGATATGGCAATCAGGTTGCGAAGTAGGGTGAAGCCATGCCCTTGCTCGCCTCGGCCACCACATCGCCATCGAACAGCTTGACGGTGAGGCTGGCACCCGCCGCTTTGGCGAAGTCGGCCAGCATGCCCACGGCATAGTCCCGGGCGTTCTGCACGGAGTCGAATTCGTAGAACCCACCGACGGAGTGGGTGTTGATGCCGCTCAACCAGGTTTTGCTGCGCAGTCCCGGCACGGTCTGCATGGCGGGATTGGCCTCGCGCCAGACACCCTCGCTGAAGGGCACGGACACCTGGAATTCGGCATAAAGAAAAACACGGCTGGGCTGGGTCATGATGGGCTCCTGGGTTGCGGCTTGTTTCAATGGGCGTCATCTTCTATTATCTTTTATGGATTGATAATCTGTTTATCGGTTAACAGAATGTTTCTGAATCGTTGAGAATATGCTGATAGAGAATATTTCTGACCTGATGGTGTTTACCCAGGCAGTGAAGGGGGGAAGTCTCAGCGCGGCCGGGCGTGAGCTGGGCATGTCGCTTGCAGTGGCGAGCAAGCGGTTGCAGCGCCTGGAAGAACAGCTAGGGGTGCGCCTGCTCAATCGCTCCACGCGCCAGCTCAGCCTGACTGATGAGGGGGCGGAGTACTACCACTACTGCGTGCGCATCCTCGCCGAACTGGAAGAGGGCGAGGAACTGGTGACCCGAGGCAGCAAAGAGCCCAAGGGCAACCTCAAGGTCACCGTGCCGGCCGCCTTTGGACGTTTGCATATTGCACCGCTGGTACCGGAGTTTCTGACGCGCTATCCGGCAATCAAGCTCACCCTACACCTTACCGACAGTATTGTGGACATCATCGACCAGGGTTACGACCTGGCGGTACGCATCGGTGAGTTGAAGGATTCGAGCCTGGTCGCCAAGCCAATCGGCCTGGATCGCCGTGTGGTCGTCGCCACGCCATCCTATCTCGCGCGATATGGCGAGCCGAGTTCGCCTCAAGAGCTGGCCGATCACAATGCCCTGCTGTTTGCCGGCACGGATCATTGGAGCTTCAAGGGCCCGAGTGGAGAGGAAGTGAACATCAAGGTCAGCGGCAACCTCGATACCAACAATTGTGATGCCCTGCGCGAGGCGATCTATGCCGATCTCGGGCTGGCGCTGCGCCCGCTGTGGGATGTGTGGAAGGATCTTCGCGATGGCGGACTCGTCCGGCTGCTGCCTGCCTATACGCCACCCGCCTATCCCATCAATGCGGTTTACCCAAGCCGGCGCCTGACGCCGAAGAAGACCCGGATATTCATCGAGCACCTGTTGCGGCGGTTTGGCCCCATCCCTTATTGGGATGATTCGGCCGGTCTGGCGCCTGGCACGGGCCTGCCCTCACAATCTGGATGCCATCCGTAGACCGATCCATCCTCATGAATAACCCGCCCGATACCGCGCACTTGCTGGATCAAGCCCGACTCGCTGCTCTGTTCGCCACCTTGCCGATGGGGGTTGTCGTGCATGGCCCGGATGGCCGCGTGGTGACGGCAAACACCTCGGCGCTGGAGATACTCGGGCTCGGTCTTGCCGAGATCACTGGAAAGACCTCGATGGACCCGGACTGGCAGGCGGTAAGGGAAGATGGCAGCCCATTCCCAGGCGAACAGCACCCGGTGATGATCTGCCTGGCAACTGCCGCGCCGGTCAAAAACATCATCATGGGAGTGTCTACCCAGGCCGGGCGAGAACAGCGCTGGCTCAGGGTTGATGCCTATCCATTGTGGGTCGAGGGCAAGCTCGCGGGGGTGTATGCCTGTTTCGAGGACATCACCGAGCGCCGACGCATCGAGATACAACTCGATGATGCCCGAGAACGACTCGAACTTGCGCTGCTCGGCGCCAACCTGGGCACCTACGATGCGCACCTGCCGAGCGGGCGGGTCTCGGTCAACGACCGTTATCTGGCCCTGCTGGGTTATGCCCCCGGAGAACTCGAGATGTCGGTGGCCGAGTGGATGCATCGCATCCACCCGGACGACCTGCCGCGCAACCAGGCGCACCACGCTCGAATTGTCGCCAGCGAGTTGCGCCAGGTGGATATCGAATACCGCTTGCGTCACCGGGATGGCAGTTGGGTCTGGCTGCATGACCGAGGAAGAATCTTCAGCACCGATGCACAAGGACAGCCGATCCGCATCGCCGGCACGCAACTGGACATCACCACTCGCAAGCAGGCCGAACTGGCGCTGCAAGAAAGCGAAGCGCGCTACCGCACTGTCGTCGAATCCGCGCCGGATGCCATCATGATCTACGTCGATCAGCGTGTCGTCATGGCCAACCCGGCCTGCGTGCAGATCTTCGGGGCAAGCTTCGAACAGGAATTGCTCGGCAAGGATATCTGGTCCCTGATCAGCCCGCGTTCGCACCCGCTACTGCGGCGTCGTATCGATCGTGCCCTGCAATCGGGCGGAGTGAATCCGATTGCGGAAGTCGAACTTCTGCGCCTGGATGGCACGTCCTTGCCGGTTGACGGCGTGTCGGCCGCCATCGAATACCAGGGTCGCCGTGCCATCCACGTCATGATGCGCGACGCGACGCCGCGCAAGCAGGCGGAAGCGCTGCTGCGGCAGCATCGCGAAGAAATGGAACGGGCGCTGACCTTCCAGGTGGCGCAGCAGACCGTTGCCGGCATCGCGCATGAACTGAACCAGCCGCTCAATGCCGTCACTACGCTGGCCGAGGCCGCCCGGCAACAACTGCGGGGTTTGCACCCATTACCAGAGAACCTGGCGGATACGCTGGAAGGCATCTCCCAAGGAGCACAGCGCGCGGGCCGCGTCGTACATGAACTGATGGGCTTCCTGCGGAAACCCGACCTCGCGTGCGAAGCCGTCAACCTGGCAAAGCTCCTGCAGGAAGCCGTCCTGCAAATCCAGGCCGGCCTGTCCTTTGCGGGCGAGATCGAGCTGCGTCTGCCCAACGAATTGCCGTGGGTTGCCGGCAACGCCATGCAAATCGAGAAGATTGTCAGCAACCTGTTGCGCAATGCCGTGGAGGCCTGCCAATCGGCGTGCCGCACAGAAGGGGAGTGCCGGATCGTCATCGCGGGTTTCAACGATGGAAAGCGGATTCGCCTCCAGGTCGACGACAACGGCCCCGGTGTCGCCGCCGAACTGTTGCCACGCTTGTTTCAGCCCTTTATCAGCAACAAGCGTGGCGGCATCGGCATGGGGTTGGCCATCAGCCAGGCCCTGGCCAATTCGTTGGGCGGCACGCTTGAATATGAAGTGGCTCCAAGCGGCGGCGCGCGCTTTTCTCTCACGCTGCCGATCTGTGAAGAGACTGCAAGCGGAACCGGCGGAACGCAAACATGAATACCCTGCAAGCCTATGTTGTTGATGACGATGTGGATGTCCGCAAGGGGCTGGTGACGCTGTTGAAATCGGCGGGGTACCCCGCGCAGGGATTTGCCAGCGCGGAAGCCTTTCTCGATGTTGTAACCGGAGATATCCAGACAGTTGCCGGTTGCCTGATTCTCGATCTGCGCATGCCGGGCATGGATGGCCTGGCGTTGCAGCGCCGGCTGGTCGAGGCAGGCTGCGGCATGCCGATCCTCTTCCTGACGGGCCATGGCGAAGTACCGGATGCCGTGGTCGCACTGCGTTCCGGCGCGGTCGACTTCCTGCTCAAGCCAGTCAATGGCAAGCTGCTGCTGGAAAGGCTTGCCGCCTGCTGGCAGGCGGAAACCGAGCGTGTTCATGCGCGGCAATTGCGGGAACAAGTGCTTTCCGGTTTGCACCGGCTGACCGGTCGGGAACGCGAAATACTGCGCCATGCGCTGCAAGGGATACGCAACGGGGTGATTGCCGGGCTGCTGGGCTTGAGCCTGAGAACAGTCGAGGCCCATCGCTCGCGGCTGCTGCTCAAACTCGATGCCGCCTCGATCCAGGACTGGCAGCGTCGCTGCGAACTGGCCGGTTTACCGTCGGCCAGGCTGGTCGAGTTGCTTGCGACAATGGTCAGCGCAGCAAGCGTTAACTAGCATCGGCTCTGTCCCTCCAATACCGCAAGAACATCAGGTCGAAAGTCCAACCTGGCGTTGCTGAGATGGCTTGAGGAAACCGAGACCCCGTTTCCAGGCAATCATGCTCCACCAATCCTTCCCATCTCTTGAGAGACAAAACGGTAAGTTGCGCCATGCGCACCTGCAGACCGCCATCGGTGCGCGCGGCGCACCCTACCGCGCTTCTCCACCTGGCCTGGGTCGGGCCTGGAATGCTCATGACTGATGAACGGGAAGGCAGCGTCAAACCTTTTCCCATCATCGGCATCGGCGCTTCACTGGAAAACGCCATGACCATCCCGGACAACGCCTCACCCCTGCGCGACGCCGCCGAGGCAAGAATTGCCGCCACGCCAGAGAACACGCCAAACAACACGCCAAAGCGACCGATGGCGGTTCTGCAACACGAACTGCGGGTGCATCAGATCGAACTGGAGATGCAAAACGAGGCCTTGCGCCAGACGCAAACGGCGCTGGAGAAATCACGTGACCGTTACCTCGACCTCTACGAATTCGCCCCGGTCGGTTATCTCACGCTCTCGGCGCAAGGCATCATCGAGGCAATAAACCTCACCGGCACCAGGCTGCTGGGCCGGGAACGCAGCGGATTGTTGCACTATCGCTTCGCAGCCTGCGTCGCGCCGGCGGACCGGGATGCCTGGCAGCGGCAGTTCCTCACTGCCAAACAGCACGCAGCGCCCCACAGCGCAGAACTGGCGATGCAGCGCGGCGATGGTTCAGTGTTTCAGGCGCAACTTGACTACGCGCCGCAAAGCAACAGCGCTAACGGGACGGCGCTGCGGGTCGTCCTTAGCGACATCAGCGCGCGCAAACGACTGGAAGCAGAGATCGAGCAGCATCTGCACCATCTTGAGGAATTGGTGGATCAGCGCACCGCCGAGCTACGGGATGCGGAAATCCGTTACCGCACCGTCGCCGATTTCACCTATGACTGGGAAACCTGGATCGACGCTGCCGGCCACTGGCTGTATTGCTCGCCCGCCTGTGAGCGCGTCACCGGCTATCGCGCCGAGGAGTTCATGGCGCGGCCCGAGTTGTATCTCGAGATCGCCCACGACGACGATCGCGCCAGCCTGCTCAACCATTTGCATGAGGGCGAGGGTGGCCGCGTACAGGATATCGAATACCGCATCCACCACAAGAATGGCGAAGTGCGTTGGATTGAGCATCTGTGTCAGCCCGTCCGGGATGCGGCGGGTCAGCCGCACGGCCGCCGTGTGTCGAATCGCGATATCACCGAGCGCAAGCGCGCCGATGAGGCATTGCGCCAAGCGCGCAATCAGGCCGAAGCTGCCACGCTCGCCAAGAGTAGCTTCCTGGCCAACATGAGCCACGAGATTCGTACCCCGATCAATGCCGTGCTGGGGTTTTCCGAGCTGTGCCTGCGCCTGGAACTGCCCGAGCGTGC
>JAIFLB010000165.1 GCA_020049245.1 Betaproteobacteria bacterium
GGCCATGTTGCCGAAGGCGCCACGACTGCGCTCGAAGTGGCACGCCTGGCGCGGGAGTTGGGCATTGATATGCCGATTACCGAGGCGGTGGCGCAGATATTGAGTCAGGAAACCCCGCCGCGTGAAGCGGTGGCGGCGCTGTTGGCACGTGATTTGAAGGATGAGAGCGCTTGACCGACCAGTTCTGTTGATGAGTTAGAACACAGCAGGTTAAGACGGAAATCCGTCAGAAATTCGCTTCGTCGTCCAGAATCTGATTCAGATTATGCGCAGCAAGCTGACGATCTTCCAGGATATGCCGCATCGACTTCATGCGCCCAAAACAGGCCGGGCAGACATGTTGGCCCTCTTCAGTATTGATCCATCCGGCTCGCTCGGCCTCTTCGTCAGTGCCGTCAAACCAGTTGCGGCCATCCGTCAGGCGTCGACCGATGCGCGAGTCGCGTCCCATCACACGCCGCATCTCGATATAGCGGATGGCCAAGGGGTTGCAGATGTCGCAGAAAATGAAGCTGCGTCGCGCCATATCGACTGCCCAATTGGAAGATGGCCGGAAGGATAACTTTAGGCCTTGCCGCATCCAAGTGTTTTTCCGACATTGCCGCCGCTTAAACGGAAATCTCCAGACTCGTGTCAAGGCGGAAATCGGATACGGAACAAGGAGCCACCCTCTTGTCCGTCGTCGATTTCGACCTGCGCGCCATGCCGCATGATGACTTCCTGCACGATAGCCAGACCAAGACCGCTGCCGGGTTGATTGTTGCCGGGAATGCGATGAAATCGTTCGAAAACCCGTTCGCGCTGGTCAGGTGCGATGCCGGGACCGTTATCCTCGACCTCCAGCCAGGTGCTATCGCCATGCCCCACGCGGACGGTGATCTTTCCGCCCTCCGGGGTGTAGCGAATGGCGTTGTCGATCAGGTTGTCGATCAGGTCTCGCAAGCTGGCTTCGTCGCCCTTCACCGGGCAGGTCACCTCGGCCGCCTCGAAGCCGATATCGATGTTTTTCTGCAACGCTTCAGGCGCCCAGTGGGCGGCGATGGCTTGCGAAACCCGGTTCAGATCGAGTGTTTCCATCATCGCGCTCCGGCGCGCTTCCGGCTCGTTGCGCGCCAGAGTCAGCAACTGGGTGACCAGATGGCTGCAACGCTGCGCACTGACACAGATTCTTTCAAGCGCGTCTCGCACCGGCTCGGAAACCTGTTCCCTCTTGGCCAACTCTGCCTGCGCCTTGAGGCCGGCGAACGGGGTGCGCAATTGATGCGCAGCATCGGCGATGAAGCGGCGTTGCGTGTCCATCATGGCTTGCAAACGGGCCATGAGTGCATTCACTTCCTGAATCAATGGGCGGACTTCACCAGGCGCACGGGTTTCGTCGAGGGGGCGCAAATCGTTGCGTGGCCGTGACGCGACCGCGCGACGCAGACGCTCCAATGGCTCAAAGCCACGCTTGAGGCCAATCCACACTGCGACCCCGGCAATGACGATGAAGATCAACTGCGGAATGACGATGTTGCCGAGAATGCTGCGCCCCAGTATCAGACGCGCCTGCACCGGTTCGGCGGCTTGAACCAGCATCGCCGTACCGTCTGGCCGGATCACCGGCAGTGTCACCAGACGAAGCTTTTCCCCCTTGAACTGGGTATCGCGCAGTTGCGGTTGCTTCTGGTTGAAATCCACCGGTCGCGGTGAGGGCAGCAAACCGAAGGAGGCCAGTTTGCGGCCACTGGCATCGTGGACCGAATAACGAAAGGCGCTTGCATCCTCGAAAAAGATCGGCGCCACGCTGTTCGCCGCGCCATTTTCAAGATGCATGACATACCGGCTAGCGAGTAACTTGGCGCGCTCCAGCAGCACCAGGTCATACGGCTTGTTCGACAGGCTGACCGCCGCCATGTAGCCGGTCACCGTCGAAAACAGGAGCAACAGGAAGAGCGGCGTAAACAGCCAGTTGACCAGTTGATGGCGGAGAGAAAGGGCGTCGTCTTGCATCGGGCGATGAGGGTGGCTGCGGCAAAGAGGTTTTTTCAAATGGGTGTTTATCGCCTGACCCAGGATTGGATGTAGGCGGCAATCGCAGCCACATCGTTCAGATTCAGCCAGTCTGGCACCGGCTGACCGGGCTTGCTGGCGGGGGGCGATTGATCCGCCGCCACCGCGATGAATTGATCGTCTTCAGGAAACAACCAGGGCCGTGCGTTGGCCGTGCGCCAGACTTCCAGTTTGGGCAGGTTGGCATGTTTGTAGCCTTCCACCAGGACCAGGTCGCATGCTGAAAGCCTCGCCAGATGATCGTCCAGGCCGGGTTCCGGCGCACCGCGCAATTCGCCGACCAGCATCCAGCGATACGGCGAGGTGAGCAGGGTTTCGTGCGCACCAGCCTGGCGATGCCGCCAGGAATCCTTGCCAGCCAGATCGACTTCGATATCGTGATGGCTTTGCTTGATGACCGAAACCGTGAGGCCGGCGCGGTTCAGCAGCGGCAGCAGTTGTTCAATCAGGGTGGTTTTGCCGCTACCGCTATAGCCGGCGATGCCTAAGATTTTCATGAATCGATATTGAGTGGGAATTTCCGTGGCGGGGCATGATCGAAGTCAAGGCATTTGGGGTAATACTTGATCAGGATCAAACCTGCCGCTTTCCGAGGCTTGGAAAGCGAGACTATATTCTGTCGTACCCAAGGTGAATTAAAACTTCATGCTCAAGCTGATTGATCGTTTCGGTCGCCGTATCGAATACCTCCGCCTCTCCGTTACCGATCGTTGCGATCTGCGTTGCGCCTATTGCATTCCGGAAGGCTTCAAAGGGTTCGAGGAACCGGAACACTGGTTGACCTTCGATGAGATCGAACGACTGTTGGGTTTGTTTGCCAGCCTGGGCATGAAGCGGGTTCGACTGACCGGGGGTGAGCCGCTGTTGCGGCGCAATGTCGTCGGCTTGGTGGAACGGATCGCCGGGTTGCCCGGCATCGAAGACATTTCGCTGTCTACCAATGCCACCCAATTGGCTGGCATGGCGCATGACCTGAAGCGCGCTGGCGTGTCTCGACTCAATGTCAGTCTCGATTCGTTGCGCCCCGAAACGGTGGAAAAGATCAATGGCCGTCCCGCGCTGGACAAGATTCTGGCTGGCCTTGAAGGCGCACGCGCGGCGGGTTTCGCGCCGATCAAGGTGAATATGGTGGTCATGCGGGAGAACGCCGATGAGGTGGATGACGTCGTCGCTTACTGCATGCAACGCGGCTTTGTGCTTCGCTTGATCGAATTGATGCCGATGGGCGATACCGCGCGCAAGATGGGTTACATCGATCTGCAACCGATCAAGGCGCGCCTGCAACAGCGCTTTGGTCTGATCGATACGGTGATTTCCGGCGGCGGACCGGCGCGTTACCTGGGCACTGCGGATGGCAAATTCAACGTTGGTTTCATCACGCCGATCTCGCAGCATTTCTGCGCCACCTGCAATCGGGTGCGGATGACCGTGGATGGGGTTCTGCATCTCTGTCTTGGCCAGGAGGACAGAGTCGATTTCCGCGCCATGATGCGGGCTGGCGTATGCGATACCGATCTCGTCGAAGCAATTCGCACGGCGATCGACATGAAACCGGAACGCCATGAATTCATCGAAGCGCCGCAAAAACTGGTTCGCTTCATGAGCATGACCGGCGGCTGACGCCACCCGTTCAAGACCGGGAATGCATGCTCGGCGGTATGGCCGGGTCAAAACGACGCTGGATGTCGCTCTGGTGCGTCGCAGCATCTGCTTTCTCAATAATCTGACCTTATAAGCAAATTCAAAAATTTGTCTGTCCAGGTCTCCGCCGCGCGCATACGCTATCGGGCGCTCTTGGCAACGTACTTGGCAACAATCAGGCAACATTCACCCGCTTCACCAGCTTTCCTTTCATTGTTTTATCCATCTCGCTTTAAGCGATTGATTTTAAGAGGTTTTTTATGCGATTGATTCTTCTCGGTGGCCCCGGCGCGGGCAAAGGTACCCAGGCTAACTACATCAAGGAACGCTACGGCATTCCGCAAATCTCCACCGGCGACATGCTGCGTGCCGCCGTCAAGGCCGGCACCGAAATGGGCCTGGCTGCGAAAAAGATCATGGACGCGGGCGGTTTGGTGTCCGATGAAATCATCATTGGTCTGGTGAAAGATCGCATTTTGGAAGCCGATTGCGCCAAGGGTTTCCTGTTTGACGGCTTCCCCCGCACCATCCCTCAGGCTGACGCAATGAAGGCCGCCGGCGTGCCGATCGACGCCGTGGTCGAGATCGATGTGCCCGACGAAGAGATCGTCAAGCGCATGTCCGGCCGTCGCGTGCACGTGGCTTCCGGCCGCACCTATCACGTTGTTTTCAATCCGCCCAAGGCTGATATGAAGGACGACGTCACCGGCGAAGATCTGATCCAGCGCGACGACGACAAGGAAGAAACCGTCAAGAAACGTCTCGACATCTATCACGCGCAGACCGAGCCGCTGGTCAAGTACTACTCCGACTGGGGCAAATCCGGTGTCGCCGGCGCGCCGCAGTACTTCAAGGTTTCCGGTGTTGGCGCCGTCGACGGCATCCGTGATGCCTGCTTCGCCGCCCTCGATTCGGTGAAGAAGTAAGCATGATTATTCCCGGTTTCTCCAACTTTGATCTCGCTCTGGTTCGGGTTACCTTGAAGGAGCGATTTGGTTTTGATGTGGACGTGCAGGAAGCAGAGACGGAAGTGCGTCTTTCTCCCGGCGACCGGGAACTCGCCAAGTGCCCTGCTGTTTTCTGGCAGGTCGAGAAATGTTCTTTCGTGGTGGCGAAAACCGGGCCGGCAGGTTATCGGGCGATGTTCTTCTACTCCATCAAAGACCGTTTCGGCACCAGCAAGGAAGAGTACGACAACCTGGGCGACTGCCTGATCACCCTGCTCAAAGTGCAGGAAAAGGAACACGCGCGTCGCCAACAGGAAAGTGGTATCCGTTAAGAACACTGTGGGGTGCACCCGTGCGCCCAATGAACCTGGAGTGAAAATGACCATTAAAAACGCCTTCTATGCGCAATCTGGCGGTGTCACCGCCGTCATCAATGCTTCCGCCTGTGGTGTCATCGAAACCGCCCGCAAGCACGCCGACAAGATCGGCACCGTCTTCGCCGGCCGCAACGGCATCATCGGTGCGCTGACCGAAGATCTGATCGACACCAGCAAGGAATCTGACGCCGACATCGCCGCGCTGCGTTCCACCCCGTCCGGCGCCTTTGGTTCCTGCCGCTTCAAGATGAAGAGCCTGGAAGCCAACAAGCGCGAATACGAACGCCTGATCGATATCTTCAAGGCGCACAACATCGGCTATTTCTTCTACAACGGCGGCGGCGATTCGGCCGACACCTGCTTCAAGGTTTCCCAGCTTTCCGAAGCCATGGGCTACCCGATCCAGGCTATCCACGTTCCCAAGACCGTTGATAACGATCTGCCGATCACCGATTGCTGCCCCGGCTTCGGTTCAGTCGCCAAGTACATTGCTGTTTCCACGCTGGAAGCTTCTTTCGACGTCAAGTCGATGTGCAAAACCTCGACCAAGATTTTCGTGGTTGAAGTGATGGGCCGTCACGCCGGCTGGATTGCTGCTGCCGGTGGTCTGGTTGCCGATCAGGGCATTCCGGTCGTCATCCTGTTCCCGGAAATCGAGTTCGATCAGGCCAAGTTCCTGGCCAACG